>DATHSO010000151.1:0-11152 GCA_035464095.1 Candidatus Methylomirabilota bacterium
ATCCTGCCCCAGGGCACCGCCTTCCAGACCGACGTCGGGATGACCGGCCCCTACGAGTCGATCATCGGCATGAAGCCGGCCAAGGTCCTCGAGCGCTTCCTGCTCAACACCCCTCGGCCCTTCGAGCCCGCCAAGCGCGGCATCGAGCTGCGCGGCGCCCTGGTCGACGCTGACGAGGCCACCGGGAAGGCCACCGCCATCCGCCGGGTCACGATCAAGGCCAGTTGAACCGCCAAGACGCGAAGGACGCGAAGGTCATCAGCTGAGATGCTTGGCGATCCTCGCGTCTTCGCGGTTCGACCTCAGACTCGGCGGCCGTCGCGGACCACGACCTCGCCGTTTTTGACCACGTGGCGGATGGGGTTGACGCCGTAGTGGTAGACCAGGTGGTGGTAGGTGGGCTCGCGGAGGACGACCAGGTCGGCGCGCTTGCCCTCCTCGAGGGAGCCGAGCTCGTCGGCCCGGCCGAGGGCGGCGGCGGCGTTGAGGGTGGCGGCGGTGACGGCCTCCTCGACGGTCAGGCCCATGGCCAGGGTGGCGAGGGCGAGGATGGCGGGCATGGACTGGGTCGGCGACGAGCCCGGGTTGCAGTCGGTGGCCAGGGCGACGGCGCAGCCCGCCTCAACGAGCCGGCGGGCCGGTGCGTAGGCCGAGCGCAGGAAGAACGAGGTCCCCGGCAGCAGCACCGCCACCGTGTCCGAGGCGGCGAGGGCGACGATGCCGGCGTCGGTGACGTGCACCAGGTGGTCGGCCGACAGGGCGCCCAGCCCGACGGCGAGCTCGGCACCGCCCAGGGGCGTGAGCTCGTCGGCGTGGAGGTGGATCTTCCAACCCAGCGCCGGCGCGTCGGCGAGCAGGCGCCGGGTCTGATCCAGGTCGAAGACGCCCTCCTCGCAGAACACGTCCACCGCCTCGGCGAGGCCCCGGCGGGCGATGCTCGGGTGGATCTCGTCGACCAGCTCGGCGACCCAGCGTTCGGGGTCGTCACGGTGCTCCGGCGGCACCTCGTGGGCGGCCAGGCAGGTCGGGTGGAGGTCCACCGGGTGCGCTCGGTGGGCGGCGGCGATGACCTCGAGCATGCGGCTCTCGGTGACGAGGTCGAGGCCGTAGCCGGACTTGGCCTCGATGGTGGCGGTGCCGTGCTCGAGGAAGGTGTCGAGGCGGGCCAGGGCGCCGTCGAGGAGCTCGCCGAAGCCGGCCTGGCGGGTGGCCCGGACGGTGGCGTTGATGCCGCCCCCGGCGCGGGCGATGTCCATGTACGACTCGCCGCGCAGGCGGCGGTTGAACTCGTCCTCCCGCGAGCCCGCCCACACCGGGTGGGTGTGGGGATCGACGAAGGCCGGGATCACCGAGCCGCCGCCGGCCTCCAGGACGGAGTCGGCCGGGGGGAAGCGGCGATCGTGCTCGGCGGCCGGGCCGACGAAGCTGATCGCGCCGTCGTCGCAGCGCACCACCGCGCCGGAGACGACCTCGAGCGCCCCGAGCTCGGCGCCGCGTCGAGCCGCGTGCCCCCGGGGCGTCGCCACCTGGGCGGCACCCCGAACCAGCAGGCTCATGCCTCGCCCTTCCCGCCGGCCTCGACCTTGCGGGACAGCACCGCGAGCTGCGGGGTCGTGCGCTCCTCGGCCTCGCGCGACCGGTCGTCCTCGATCAGACCCTGGAGGAGCTCGACCAGGCGGACCAGCTCGGCCCGGGTCTCGCGCCGGCGCTCCCGCAGCTGGGTGATCACGCCGTCGATCTTGCGGGCGCGATCGTTGGCCTCCCCGACCAGCCGCTCGGCGAGGCCGTGGCCGTCCTCGATGATCCGCTGGCCCTCCTCGCGGGCGGACTCGACGGTGGACTCGGCAGTGCGCTGGGCCGCCACCAGCGCCTCGTGGAGGGCGGTCTCTCGCTCCCGGAAGGAGGCCAGCTCGGTCTCCAGCCGGTGCACCATCTGGCGCAGCTCGCCGCGCTCGCGCAGCAGGCCCTCCATGGCCCCGGCGACCTCGGTCAGGTACTCGTGGACCTCGTTGGCGGGGTAGCCCCGGAAGGCCACCCGGAACTTCTTGGCCAGGATGTCGAGGGGCGACAGGTCGGGCATGGCGGGCAGCCCTCCTTTTCAATCCGACAGTATGCCACGAACGGCGTCGATGTCTGTGACCTGGGCGGCACGCCCAAGCGGGTCCGCGTCCGAAGCACGCGTCCGCAGCGGCTCATCTCCCGTTCGCTATACTCGTGGCTACGGGGGCGCCCCGAGCCGGGCCCCAGGAGTGCGCATGACCGAGGTCGAGCTTCGAGTCCACGAGCTGCGGAAGACCTTCCATCCCGGTCTCCTCGAGCCGTCGGTGGAGGTGCTCAAGGGTTTGAGCCTGGAGGTCGCCAGGGGCGAGATCTTCGGCTTCTTGGGCCCCAACGGCGCCGGCAAGACCACCACCATCAAGGCGATCGTGGGCCTGGTGATCCCCGACGCCGGCGAGATCACGATCGCCGGCCACCCCCACGACAGCCTCGAGGCCAAGCGGCGGATCGGCTTCATGGCCGAGAACCCCTACCTCTACACCCACCTCAGCGGCCGCGAGTACCTCCGCTTCTCCGCCGAGCTGCTGGGCATCCCCCCCCCCGAGGTCGCCGACCGGATCGCCGCCGTCCTCGCGCAGGTCACCATGACCGCCAGCGCCGACCGGAAGATGCGCACCTACTCCAAGGGCATGCTCCAGCGGATCGCCCTCGCCCAGGCCCTGCTCGGCGAGCCCGAGCTGCTGATCCTCGACGAGCCCATGAGCGGGCTCGACCCGATCGGCCGGCGCGACGTGCGCGACCTCATCCTCGGCCAGCAGGAGCGGGGCACGACGGTGTTCTTCTCGAGCCACATCATCCCCGACGTGGAGACCATCTGCGACCGGGTGGCCACGGTCATCGACGGCGCCGTGCGGGGCGTCGGCGCGGTCAGGGACCTGCTCGCCCGGGAGGTCGAGCGCTACGAGCTCACCTTCACCGGCGCCGACCCGGCCCGCCTGGCGACGCCCCTGGTGGCGTCGCGGGTGGGCAGCGACGCGGCGTGGGCACGGGTCGAGGCCGGCCACCGCGACGCCCTGATCCGCGAGCTCGCCGACGCCGGCGCCCGTCTGGTCAGCCTGGTCCCGGTTCGGAGCACCCTCGAAGACCTGGTCGTGGCCCAGGTCGAGGGGAGGTCGGGGTCATGAGGGTGATTCGGGTCATCGCCGCCACCACCTTCCGCGAGGCCCTGCGGGACCGCATCCTGTACCTGTTCCTGGGCTTCGCCATCGCCCTGCTGGCGAGCTCGAAGCTGTTCGGCATCCTGACCGTCGGCGACCAGGCCAAGATCATCAAGGACATGGGCCTCGCCGGCATCCAGCTCTTTTCGATGCTGATCGCGGTGATGATGAGCGTGCTCCTGATCAGCCGCGAGATCGACAGCAGGACCGTCTACTACATCCTGGCCAAGCCGGTGCGGCGGTGGCAGTTCCTGCTCGGCAAGTACGCCGGCCTGCTGGCGGTCGTGGCCGTCAACCTGGCGCTGATGACCGCGGCGCTGCTGCTCTTCGTCTGGGTCTACGGCGGCGGGGTCGACGCCCGCCTGCTCCTGGCCACCGCCATGATCGGCGTCGAGATGGCGGTTCTGGTGGCCTTCGCGACCCTGTTCTCGGTGGTCACCAAGCCGATCCTCGGCTCGGTCTTCACCCTGGCGGTGTTCGTGGTCGGGCACGTGTCCGAGGACTTGTGGCTGCTCACCCGCCACCTGCCGGGCTCGGTCGGCCGCGCCTTGGCGACGGGGCTTTATTACGTGGTCCCCAACCTGGAGCGCTTCAACTTCAAGACCGAGGCGGTGCACCAGCTGGCGATCCCGGCTGCGGCGGTCGGCTGGGCGCTGCTGTACGGCCTCGGCTTCACCGCCCTGGCGCTGGTGCTCGCCTGCCTGCGCTTCGCCAGGAGGGACCTGCAGTGAGACCACGGACGGTCGCCGCGCTGGTCACGGCCGCGGCGCTGCTCGCGGGCACGGTGGCGGTCGAGCAACGACTCCAGACGGTGTCGCGGGCCGACCCCCTGGGCCGGGAGCTGCTCTACCTGCCGACGGCGGAGATGCTCAACCTGACGAGCCTGGGCAATGCCGGGTTCCTCGCCGACCTGCTCTACCTGTGGTCGATCCAGTACTACTCCCAGTTCCAGCCCCACGAGCGCTTCCTGTACCTGGAAACGGTCTACGACCTGATCACCGACCTCGACCCGCTGTACCACGACGCCTACCGGATCGGGGCCCTGATCATGCAGATCCAGACCGGCCCCGACGACGCCGAGCGCCAGCAGGCGGTGATCCGGCTCTTCGACAAGGGCCTGGCCAACATGCCGGACAACCACGAGCTCGCCGAGGCCGCCGCCTGGGACATGTACGTCCGCTACCGCAACATGGAGCAGGCGATCCGCTACGTGGAGGCGGGGGTGGAGATGCCCGGAGCGCCCCACCGGTTGAAGCGGCTGCTCGCTGTGTGGCGCGACCGCGAGGAGGGCCTCTCCTTCGAGGAGGCGCTCGCCTACTGGCAGGAGGTGCGCGAGGAGGCCGAGACCGAGTACGACCGGGTGGTGAGCGACCGTCAGATCTACCGGCTGTTCGCGGCTCGCGACACCGACCGCCTCGACCCCCTGCTCGAGCGCTGGAGCGAGCGCACCGGCAGCTGCCCGTCGAGCTGGAAGCCCCTCGTCGACGCCGACTGGCTGCGGGAGGTTCCCCGGGACTACTTCGGCCAGCCCTACCGGATCCTGCCCGAGAGCTGCTCGGCGAAGGGCCTCGACGAAGTCCGCTTCGACTAGCCGCCAGTGGCGGTGCTCAGGAGGGCCGCGAGCTCGAGCGCGCGGCGGCACTCGGGGTCGTCGGCGAGGGCGCGGCGGAGCTCGGCGTGGGCGATCGGCAGCAGGTCGGGGTCGGCGCGCAGGGCGGCCAGGACGTGCTCGAGGTCGTCGGGGTGCAGCAGCCGGTACTCGCGCGCGGCGAGCAGGCCCGGGGCCACCGACGAGCGGCGCACCAGGACCATGGCCACGTCGTCCCAGTAGACCATCGCCCAGTCCCCGGTCGGGAACCACAGCTGCGAGAAGCCCCGGCGGCCGAGCTCGGCGCCGTCCGGGGTGGCGACCCGGATCGGCTCGTGGTAGCGCAGCAGCACGGTGTCGACGTCCCAGCGCCCGAGCAGCGCCTGCCAGGCCGCGACGTCGCTCCTGCCGAAGATCTCCCAGATCTCGAGCAGCAGGGGCTCGTGGATCTCGTTGCGGTCGTCGAGGAAGACCCGGCGCTCCGGGTAGCCGTCCAGGATCAGCCAGCCGCCGAAACGGACGTCGTTGTAGAGCGGGCCGTCCAGCAGGTCGTGAGCGTCGAGGAAGGCGACCGCCCGATCCGGGTACCAGCGGTCGGCGAAGCCGAAACCGGGCCGCGGCCAGGGCCGGGCGGCCGCCACCGTCGCCAGCACCGCGACCAGACCGAAACAGGCCAGTCTGACGGCGCGGCGTCGGGTCGCGGGCGCCGCCGAGCCCGTCCCCAGGGCCGGCCAGCGCGCCAGGGAGGGGGCCACCACCAGGGGCAGCAGCACGAAGAACAGGCCGAGGTTGCGGATGTGCTGGAGGGCCAGGGCGGCCGCAGCGGCGCCCAGCAGCCAGCGGGGGAGGGCCGCTCGGCCCACCAGGAGCACGATCGCCCCGAGGACCATGGCGCCGTACAGCTCCGGCGCGTCGGCGGGGCCCGGCGCCAGCCACTCGGGGTTGGGGACGTGGGGCTGGCGGACCAGCTCGGCGAGCCGGAAGGGCACCGCCCAGATCGCGAGGCCGTGGGGGTTGACCAGGGTGGCGGCGAATGCGGCCGCGACCCCGACCAGGCCCGTCCCCAGAGCCTGCGGGTCGAGCCGGCGGGCGAGCAGCCAGCCAGCCGCTTCGCCGGCAAGCCAGACCGCGAGCAGGATCGGCGTCACCAGCACGGCGCCGTGGAGGTTGACCCCGACCGCCACCACCGCCGCCAGGGGCAGCGGCCACCAGCGGCGGTCGCGGCGGGTCGCGAACAGCCACAGGGCGAGGGGCACGACCAGCAGGGTGGCGAGCTCGGGCCGCACGAAGAAACGCGGCCGGGCCCCGAGCACCGAGACACAGGCCAGGGCGAGGGCCGCCGGGGGGTCGAGGCCCGAGGCGGTGCCGATCCTGAGCAGCAGGACGGCGAGGGCCGCCACCACCGCCATTCGCAGCCCGACCAGCGCCGGGGCGCCGCCGAGCTCGTACAGGCCGGCGGCGAGGATCTGGAACAGCCACTCGTGGTCGAGCCACTCGGTGCCGGCGGCGGTGAAGCTGAAGACGTCGCGGTCGAGGAGCTCGCGGTGGTCGAGCATCCAGCGGCCGCTGGCGACGTGCCAGCCGACGGCGGTGTTGGTGATCTCGTAGGCGCCGCAGAGCAGGCCGAAGGCGATCGCCGCCGCGACCAGGGGGCGGCTCGGAGAGAGGACGGGAGGGGCGGGGGCGGTGTCGGGCGCGGTGTCGGGTGCGGGCGCCGTCATGGCTCCGCGGTCAGGGCTCGTCGTCGGCGAGCACGTAGCGCTGCCACTCGTCCTCGAAGGCCAGGGACTGGGGCGAGCGCATCCGGTCGAGGAAGACGATGCCGTCCAGGTGGTCGTGCTCGTGCTGGATCACCCGGGCGTGGAAGCCGTCCGCGGTGAAGCTCACCGGCGCGCCCTCCAGCGAGCGGGCCTTGACCTTGATCCGGCGGTGGCGGGGCACCAGGCCGCGCAGGCCGGGGATCGACAGGCAGCCCTCCCAGCCCTCCTCGACATCGTCCTCGACCGCCTTGAGCTCGGGGTTGACGAGCACGGTGGGCTCGACCTCGGGCCGGCCCTCGGCGCCGGGCAGCCAGTAGGCGAACAGGCGCAGGCCCTCCGCCACCTGGGGCGCGGCGAGGCCGACCCCGTCCTCCTCGAGCATGGTTCGCACCAGGTCTCGGCCCAGCTCGACCAGGCGGCCGCTGCCCAGCCACGCCTCCGGCACCGGCTCGGCGACGGCGCGCAGCACCGGGTGGCCGAGGCGGACGACCTCGAGGCGGCGGGGGGCGTCGTCCACGGTGGTCAGCCGCAGCTCGAGCAGCCGCCGTGGCCGCTGCCGCAGGCGTCGGCGGCCGGCTTGTTGGGGTTGTCGACCAGGAAACCGGTGCCGCGCTGGTCGTCGACGAAGTCCACCGACGAGCCGGCGAGGTGGGGCGCCGAGTTGGAGTCCACGAGAACGGTCAGGTCGCCGCTCTCCACCAGGGTGTCGCCGTCTCGCTGCTCGTCGAAGGTGAAGCCGTAGGAAAATCCGGAGCAGCCGATGCCCTGGATGAAGATGCGCAGGGTCTTGCCCTCGGCCTCGGGGGTCTGGGCGGCGAACTCCTTCACCTTGGCAACGGCGGTGTCGGAAAAAGAGATCATGTCGGTCCTCCCGCTGCGCCGCCGCCTCTCGGGCGTCCGGCACAGGCGACGTTCATCTTGAGTCAAACCGCGCGGGGGCGGAAGTTATTCGATGCCGTGCTCGGCGAGCCAGCGCTCGGCCTCGATGGCGGCCATGCAGCCGGTGCCGGCCGCGGTCACTGCCTGGCGGTAGTAGGAGTCCTGGACGTCCCCGCACGCCCAGACGCCCTCCACCGAGGTCCGGGTTGTGCCGGGCACGGTGCGGATGTAGCCGACGTCGTCCATGTCGAGCTTGCCCTCGAAGACGGCGGTGTTGGGCTTGTGGCCGATCGCCATGAAGACGCCCTGGGTGGCGACCTCGCGGCGCTCGCCGGTGAGAGTGTCCTGGAGCACGACCCCGGTGACCCCGCCCTGCCGGCTGCCCAGGATCTCGACCACCACCGAGTTCCACGCGAACTCGACCTTGGGGTTGTCGATGGCACGCTGCTGCATGATCTTGGAAGCCCGCAGCTCGTCCCGGCGGTGGACCACGGTGACCTTGGAGGCGAACTTGGTCAGGAAGGTCGCCTCCTCCATGGCGGTGTCGCCGCCACCGACCACGATCACCTCCTTGTCCCGGAAGAAGAAGCCGTCGCAGGTGGCGCAGGCCGATACCCCGAAGCCCATGAGCTCGGCCTCCGACGGCAGCCCGAGCAGCTTCGCCGACGCGCCCGAGGCGATGATCAGGGCGTCGCAGGTCAGGTCGCCGGAGGAGGCGGTGTGGACGGTGAAGGGCCTTCTCGAGAGGTCGACCCCGGTGACCTCGTCGAAGGTGAAGCGGGTGCCGAAGCGCTCGACCTGGGCCCGGGTCCGCTGCATGAGCTCGGGGCCCAGGATGCCCTCCGGGAAGCCCGGGAAGTTCTCGACCTCGGTGGTGATGGTGAGCTGGCCGCCCGGCTGCAGACCCTCGATGACCAGCGGCTCGAGGTCGGCGCGGGCCGTGTAGAGGGCGGCGGTGAGGCCGGCGGGGCCGGATCCGATGATGAGCACCTTGGAGTGGGTCGCGGTCATGGTGAGGGGCCTCCCGAGGCGGTGCGCGGCGGCGCCTGGAATGCCGGCCGTGCCCACGCATTATCCATAGAACGGGTCGCAGGGCAAAGCGGGGGGCGGTCGCGCCCCCGCCGGCGGCGCCGGGAGGCGATGCTCGTCGATGATGATCCTCAGCCTGGTGGTGGTGCTCGGCGCCGAGCTGCCGTCGACCGCGACGGCGGGCGGCGGCTTCGCGTCCATGGCCCGTGCCGGGCAGTGGCAGCAGGTCCACCGGGTCGCCGTCCAACGCGCCGAGCAGCTCCCCCTGACGCCCGACCAGGCGCTGATCGCCGCCCACGCCGCCCGCGAGGTCGGGGACGACCCGGCCGCCGAGCGGTTCTTCGAAGCCGCCCTGGCCGACCCCGCGGTGTCCGACGTGGCCCGGGTCGAGCTCGCGGTCCTGGTGGCCGGGCGCGACCCGGACCGGGCGGTCGCGCTGGTGGAGGACCTGCTGCGCCGCGCTCCCACCCGCGAGCTCCGGGAGGCGGCGGTGGCGGCGGCGGTGACGGCGGTTGCCGCCGGCCTCGGGGAGCCCAGCCGGGCAGCCCTCGAGCTCAGGATGCCGATTTTCCACCGCGGTGCCAGTCGGCCCCTGGAGCTGGCCCTGGCGCTGAGCCGCGATCCCGTCGACGCCGCGGCCCTCGCCCGGATCCTCGCCGCCTCGACCGACGACGCCGAAGCCCTGGCCGCCGCCGAGCGCCTCGCGAGCGTCGACGGCCTCGACGCCGTCGACCGCTGGCGGGTGGCCCAGGCCTTCTACCGCCACGCCCTGTACGACCGGGCGGCGCCTCTCCTCGAGGCGCTGGCCGCCGTCCGACACCTCCAGGTGCCGGCCCGGGAGGTGGCCTTCCTCCGGGGCCGGTGCGCCTTCCGCCGCGACCGCCTCGAGGAGGCCGCCGACTGGTACCGCCGGGCGATCGCGGCGACCGCCGCCGGCGAGCGTCGCTCCGAGCTCGAGGTCCACCTCGCCCGTGTCCTCGAGCTCTCAGGCGACATGGACGGGGCGGTGGCGGCGGCCCAGCGTGCGGTGCGGCTCGATATCACCGACGACCGGCGGCTGTTCCTGGCCCGGCTGCGGCTGCGCCGGGGCGAGACGGACCTCGCCGACGCCGGCCTCGCCCGGCTGCGGTCGCGATCGGCGAGCGACCGCGGCGCGCTCATGCGCGGCGTCTTCGAGCTCGGGGCCGGCGAGCCCGGGGCCGCCCGGAGCCGCCTCGCCGCCGTGCAGCGCCCGCCCTGGATCGGACCCGCCGCGGTGATCGGCGCCGAGCTCGCGGCCGCGGCCGGCGAGCCCGAGGCGGCGCTCGAGCGGCTGGTCTCGGCGGCGCCTTCCCTGGACGACTACTGGGCCGACCGGGCCCGAGAGGTGGTCGCCGCCCTGCCCGTGGAGCCGGTGGGGGCATGGCGGCGGCGCGAGGCTCTGGCCATGGAGGACTCCTCCGAGCGCCACCGCCGGCGAGCCATCGGCCGCGCGCTGGCCCTCGAGCCCGACCCGGGCCGGGTCGCCGCCCTGCGCTCGCGGGCCGCCGCCGAGCTCGGCCTCGACGGGGAGCCCGTCGAGCCCGCCTTCGACCCGGGGCTGGCGGCGGCGCTGTGGGGCCTCGGCCTCGAGTCGGCCGCCCTGCGGTGGGACCCCTCGGGCCTGCCGCGCCGCGACGCCCGCGCCAGCTGGTGGACCGCCCTTCGCGAGCTCGAGCTCGGCCGCCCGTGGCTCGCGATCCGCGCCGGCGACGCCGCCTGGCGGCAGGCGTCGACCGACATTCCCCACCGCGGCCTGCCCGCGAGCCTGCGTCGAGCCCTGTATCCGCTGCCCAGCCGGGCCGAGGTCGAGGCGGCCGCGCGCAGGGGCGGGGTCCCGTGGCCGCTGCTCGCCGCGGTCGCGCGCTCCGAGTCGCGCTGGAACCCGGGGGTGGTGTCCAAGGTGGGGGCGCGCGGTCTGATGCAGCTCATGCCGGCCACCGCGGCGGTCGTGGGCGCCGCCAACGGCCGTCCGGACATCGCCCCCGACGAGCTTTTCGACCCGGCCGTCAGCCTCGAGCTCGGGGCGGCCGAGCTCGGACGGCTGCTCTGGCGCTTCGGCGGCAACCGGGCGGCGGCGGTGGCCGCCTACAACGCCGGCGAGGCGCAGGCGGCGCTGTGGCTCGACCAGTGCGGGCCGGCCTGCACCGAGGCCCGGTTCCTGGCCCACGTCAGCTTCTCGGTGACCCGGGGCTACACCGAGGAGGTGCTGGCGGCGGCGGCGGCGTACCACGAGCTCTACGGCCCGGGCGGGCTCAGCGGACGAAGCGGGTCACCTCCCGCTCCCGGTACGCCCGCTCCAGCCAGCGCTCGATCTCGTCGTTGAGCTTGCGCTCGGCGACCAGCCGGTGGAGGCGGTCGGAGACCGCGGCCAGGGGAGGCGCCGCCTCGCCCCGCGCGGCGAGCTCGGCGGCCAGCTCCCGGTGGGCGGCCTCGATCTCGGCGATCCCGACGCTGACCCGCGGCCGCAGCCGCTGCTCGGCGTAGGCGTTGGCGGCGCCGATCCGGAGCGCGAGCTCGTCGAGGTCGGCGCCGTCGAGGCCGTGCTCGGCCAGGCGCGGGGCGAGCCCGGCGTCACCGCCGGCCGACTCCACCAGGCGGCGCCGGGTCTCGTCGACGTCCAGCTCGAGGCGGTAGAGCACCCCCGAGGCCTCGAGGTCGCG
>DATHSO010000152.1:0-2339 GCA_035464095.1 Candidatus Methylomirabilota bacterium
CCGTTGGGCGACAGGAACGACAGCCCGTTCATGGAGATGTCGAAGAGGGGGTACTCGGCATCGTTGATGAGCAGCTTGGGCCGGGCGTCGCGGGACAGCAGCTCGCGCACCCGTTGGCGCTCCGGACGGTAGAACATGGCCCGGGCGACCGAGCCCATCAAGGCCTCGTAGGACTTCACCATTGTGCCCTCCTGGCCCGCGCCCGTTGCAGGGCAGGCCCGCAGCTGTCGGGGCGATCTGCCGACCGGACCGTCGTCAGCTCCCTTCCGGCGCCCCTGTCGCTGCCCCGTGCAAGGGTAGCGCAGGAAGCTCCAGCGTGAACAGGGCCCCACCCCCGGGTCGCTCCTCGAAGCGGAGACTGCCTCCCGCCTCCTCCACCATCCGGCGCGACAGGAAGAGCCCGAGCCCGGTGCCGTCGCCGCTCGGCCGGTGGCTGAAGAAGGGGTCGAAGATCCGCTCGGCCTCGCCTTTGGCGACGCCCGGCCCGTCGTCGGCGACGGTGGCGACCAGGGTGTCGCCCGCGAGCTCGACCCCGATCCACATGGTTCGCGCCCCGACCCGCACCGCGTTGTCCACCAGGTTCAGGAAGACCTGGTTCACGGGGCCGGCGGGCGCCCTCGCGAGCCGATCGGTGCCGTAGCTCTGGTGGACGGTGACCCCGTCGAGGCGGTGTCGGATGAGCTTGAGGGTGGCCTCGATGCCGCTGCGCAGGTCGCAGGTCGTGGTCCGGCCCGCCTCGGCGGGCCGGGCGTGGGTGTCCAGGGCCGAGGTGATCTCGTCGATGCGAACCGCCGCGTCGCCGATGACCTCGAGCAGCTGGCGCTGGGTGTCGGCGTCGAGGCTTCCCGAGGCCATGGCCCGGGACGCGTTGAGAATCGCGTTGACCGGGTTGCGCACCTCGTGCAGGATCCCCGCCGACATGGTCCCGACCACGGCCAGCTTCTCCTGCTGGGCCATGTGCAGGGCCATCGCCCGCAGCCGCAGCTGGGCCCGGATCCTGGCCATGAGCACCCGCGGGTGGAAGGGCTTGGCCACGAAGTCGTCGGCGCCGTGGGCGTAGGCGTCGAGGGTCGCCTCGGAGCCGACCTTGGCGGTGAGCAGGATCACCGGCAGGGAGCGCAGGGCGGGGTCGTTCTTGACCGCCCGGCAGAGCTCGGTGCCGCTCAGGTTCGGCATCATGACGTCGGACACCAGCAGGTCGGGCGCGTCGGCGCGGAGACTCTCGAGGGCCTCGGCGCCATCGGACGCGACTCGAACCTCGTACTGGGCCGCCAGCAGGCCGCGGATGAAGTCCCGAACCTCCGGGTTGTCCTCGGCGAGCAGGATCTCCGGCCGCCGGCCGCCGGCGAACAGCAGGGAGTCGGCGGGGGCGAGGTCCGACGGGGCGATCGCCTCGGCCGGCTTCGGGGCCTCGCCCTCCGACGGTGGCTCGTCGACGACCATGTCCTCGGCGCGGCGGCGCACCTCGGGCTCCTCGAACTGCTGGCGCCGCTCCACCACCTCCGGCCGGATGTGGTCGCGGCCGAAGGGCAGGAAGACGGCGAAGGTGGTCCCGGTCGGTCCCGGGCTGTCCACCGAGATCGCGCCGCCGTGCAGCTCCACCAGCTCCTTGGCGAGAGCGAGGCCGATGCCGACCCCGCCCTCCCGGCGGCGGTCGGTGGGGTGGACCTGGAAGAAGCGCTCGAAGATCCGGGTCCGGTCGGCCTCCGGGATCCCGGGTCCGGTGTCCTCGACCTCGAGGCGGACCCCGTTGTCGAGATCGCGCACCCGAACCTCGATCCGGCCGCCCGCCGGCGTGAACTTGATGGCGTTGGACACCAGGTTGGTGAGCACGATCTCGAGCCGGTGGGCGTCCCCCCAGATCTTGCGGGTCGGCGCGTCGCAGTCGAGCTGCAGTTCGATGCCCTCGGCCATGGCGGCGGGGAGGCTGTTCTCGCACACCGAGGCGGCCACGGTGCGGACGTCGGTCTCGGCCAGGTTGAGGCGCAGGCCGCCGGCGTCCAGGCGCGACAGGTCGAGGAGGTCGTTGATGAGCCCGAGCAGGCGCTCGGCGTTGCGCCGGATGACGCGGACGTGCTGGCGGGCAACGTCGTCCCGGGCAGCGTCGGCGAGCTCGGCGAGGGGCGCCAGGATCAGGGTCAGGGGCGTGCGGAGCTCGTGGGAGATGTTGGCGAAGAACTTGCTCTTGAGCCGGTCGAGCTCCTTGAGCCTCTCGAGGGCGTCCTGGAGGTCGTCGGAGGTCCGCGCCAGCACCACCCGCGCCTCGGACTCGCGGCGCGCCACCGTGGCCAGCTGGACCCGGCTCATGAAGTCGCGCCGGGCCAGGTCGTACTTGAAGA
>DATHSO010000153.1:0-12256 GCA_035464095.1 Candidatus Methylomirabilota bacterium
CGAGGCGGGGACCTCGGTGGTGCAGACTATGCGGCCGCGACTCCGGGTCGGATCGGTCTCTTCGCGAGCTCTCGCCAGGCCGAAGGACCGGGGATGTGCTTCGCGAGAGTTGTGTGCGTCAAGTTCTGCAAAAGCGCACGAGGCCCCGTCGTCGATGCTGCTGAGGCTGTGGGAAGAGGGGAAGGGGCCCCGCTTTCCACAACTCCGCAGCATGGTTCACGCAGCCGGGTCGAGGTTTCTGATTGCCTCCTTCTTGTGTTCCCTGAGCAAGTCCATGTTGATGTAGCGGGTAGCCTCGATCCAGTTCTCATGAGTCTCGATCGTGAGAGCCCGGACCAGGCGTAGGCAGCTCGCTTCGTTGGGGAAGATCCGGATGACCCGGGTGCGGCGCCGGATCTCCTCGTTGATCCGCTCGAGCATGTTCGTGGATTTGAGGTGCTTGTGGTGCTGGTGCGGAAGCCGGTAGTAGGTCAGCGTCTCCTCGATGTTCTCCTCGACCCAGTCGCAGAGCTTCGAGTACCTCTTCTGCCATTTCGCCAGCCACGCTGCGAGGTCTCGCCTGGCCTCCTCGAGGCACCGCCTGTCATACAGCCACCGGAGCTCCTTAAGGCAGTCATCGTCAGCCTTGCGCGGGAGGTGGTCGAGGGCGTTTCTGAGGAAGTGCACATAACACCGCTGCCATGCCGCTTCAGGCAGGATCTCGATGACCGCTTTGTGGAGGCCGGCGTGGTCGTCTGATACCACGTACTCCACCCCGTGCAGGCCCCGGGATCGCAGGCCTTCCAGAAACGTCTTCCAGCTTGACGCGCTCTCGCGATTGGCCAGCTCGACGCCAAGCACGCAGCGACGACCATCCCAGTTGATCCCGATCGCGATCTGGACCGCTCGAGATCGGATCACACCATCCTCTCGGACCTTCTCGTACCGGGCGTCGAGAATCAGGTACGGGTACGGCTCCTCAAGCCTGCGATCGGCGAACTTCTTCAACTCCGTATCCAACTTCTTGTTGATCCGACTCACCGTCGACGCCGAAAACTCGTGCCCGCACAGCTGTTCGGTGATCGCCTTCACCTTGCGCGTCGAAACTCCTTGCACGTACATCTCGCTCAACGCGGAAACTAGCGCCTTCTCCGATCGCTGGTACCTCTCGAACACCTCGGTCGAAAATCGTCCGTGGCGATCCTGCGGCACCCGCAGCTCAAGCTTGCCCACGCGTGTGATGAGCGTCCGACCGTAGTAACCGGACCGATAGCCAAGTCTACCTTCGGACCGCTCCCATTTCCCCGCACCAAGCGCCGTGTCCATCTCCGCCTCAAGAACCTCCTGGATGTACTCCCGAACAGCTTCACCAAGCCCCTCGTCGTTCTTCAACATCTCTTTCCAGTCGTCCACCAACGCGATACGCTTTCCTTGGGCCATGTCGCTCCTCCTTTTTTCGGGTTTCACGTCAATTCCCGAATTTATCGGAGCCTCATGGCCCTATCACTCTTTTTGCAGTGCTATCGGCACACTACCTGTCCGGACCCGGGTTGCCGTCGTCGATGCGCGCGTGGCCGTGCGTCCCGGGGCCCCGGCCTTCTGGGCCGCCTTTGGCGCCCCAGCGTCGCCCCGCCGGCGCGGTCGCGCGGAGGCAAGGGGGAGGGCTGCGACCGCGCCGTCGAGGCGAGCGGCGGCCTCCCTCGTTGCGGGAAAGGGAGCTTCCCGAGACGAGACGCGATGGGAGCGGTGTCAGGCAACATTTCGTCAAACGAAAAGTGAGCCAGTCACCGAGCCCGCGCGGCCTCGAGGCGAAAGGGTGCCGGCACACTGCCGAACCTGTCACCTCCCGGGGGGAGGCGCCCTGCCCGCGCATCCCGGGAGCGCTGTTCGCTGTCTCTGCCGCTGCCGCCGGTCGCTGTCGCTGACGCCGGTCGCTGTCGCTGACGCCGGTCGCTGTCTGCTGCCGCTGATCGCTCCTAAGTAACACCCCCGCAGACTTGGTCGGGGATGTCTGCTGGAACCAGTGTTGTGTTACTTCCCCGGCGTCTCCCGGGGCAACAAGGGTGGGATGCTGATTGCTGACGCTGCTTGCTGTCGCTGATCACTGTCGCTGATTTCGCCCTTGCCGCCGGGCCGGCGCCCGGCTACGGTACCGGCCATGAGCGATCTCTTCGCCGACCTGCCCTCCGACCTCCGGGAGCTGATCCGCCGCGCGGCGGTGGACCACCCCGACCGCGGGATCTCCATCTTCGACAGCCGGGGCCGCGCCGCCGAGCGCCGCACCTATGCCGAGGTCTACGAGCTCGCGCGCGCTGCCGCCGGACGCTTCGACGCCCTCGGCATCGACGCCGGCGAACCGGTGATGGTGGCCCTGCCGACCTCCTGGGAGTGGATGGAGGCCTGGCTCGGGCTGGTGCTGCGCGGCGCCTGGCCGGTGGCCAGCGCCGGCGCCACCGGCCTCGCCGCCGCCGAGACCCAACTCGGCAAGGTCGACCAGGTGATGGGCGTGCTCGGCGCCAGCCACGTGATCACCAGCGACGGCTTCCGCGAGCAGGCCGCCGAGGGCGGCTTCGCCCGGGCCGCGGCCGGCGCCATCACCTCCGCCGAGCTCGCCGCGGTCGCCCCCACCCCGGGCTTCGAGCCCGGGCCCGTGGCGGCCGACGACGTCGCCTTCCTCCAGCTGACCTCGGGCTCCACCGGCGTGCCCCGGGCCGTGATGATCAGCCACGCCAAAGCGGTCCACAACCCCGCCGCCTGCGACGAGGGCGCGGGTGGCCAGATGCGCGCCCCTGTTCGGGACTGGGCCGACGGCATGGTGTCGTGGCTGCCCCTGTACCACGACATGGGCCTCGTCGGCTGCCTGCTGCTGCCCATGCTCGCCGGGCTCGAGCTCCGGCTCCTGCGGCCGCCCACCTTCCTCGCCCGACCCATGCTGTGGTTGCGCGAGCTCGGCAGGGGCGGCCTGACCTTCGCCCCGGCGCCGAACTTCGGCTACCAGCTGTGCGTCGAGCGGGCGCGGCCCGAGCAGCTCGAGGCCGCCGACCTGTCCGGCTTCCGGGTCGCCCTGACCGGCGCCGAGATGATCCGCCCCGAGACCGCCGCGGCCTTCGTCGAGCGCTTCGCCCCCTTCGGCTTCGCAGCCGAGGCCATCCTGCCCTGCTACGGTCTCGCCGAGGCAACCCTGGCGGTCACCTTCGACGACCGGGGCCGCGGCGTGCGGACCCTGCCGGCGCCCCCGGCCGCGGACGCGGGCTTCGCCCTCACCGAGGTGGTGTGCGTGGGCCGGCCGGTCCGGGACACCCGGCTGCGCATCGCCGCCCCCGACGGCCGTGAGCTCGCCGCCGGCGCGGTCGGCGAGGTCTGTGTCGCGGGTCCCGGGGTCTTCGCCGGCTACCACGGCGACCCCGAAGCCACCCGTGACAGCCTGGTCGACGGCTGGTACCGGACCGGCGACCTCGGCTTCCTCCACGACGGCGAGCTCTACCTCACCGGACGCCTCAAGGACGTGCTCATCGTCCACGGCCACAACCTCATGCCCGACGAGATCGAGCGTCTCGCCGACGGCGTCACCGGCGGCGGCGGTCTGCTGCGCTCTGCGGCGTTCTCGGTCGCCCGGGGCGCCGCCGGAGAGGAAGCGGTTCTCGTGGTCGAAACGGAGGCCGACGACCCCGCCCGGCTGGCGGAGCTCGAGCGCGACATCAGGATCCGCATCGGACGGAACCTGGGCCTGCCCGTGGCCGACGTGGTCTTCGTCCGCCGCGGCCGGATCCCCCGCACCACCAGCGGCAAGATGCAGCGCGGCGAGGTCCGCCGGCGCTACCTGGAAGGGGCGCTGGAGCAACTCGGCGACCGGTGAGGTTTCCTGCGCGTGCCAGGCACGCCGACTTGACAAACTCACCATGAGGGTGCCAGGTATGGCGACTTGACAAACTCGGCGTTGACGTTTCGACGGCTGGGTTTTTAGCGAGTTTGTCAAGTCGCCGTACCTGGCACCGTGCGAGGAGTTTGTCAAGTTGCGGGATCGGCAGTGGCCGTGGCGGTGATGCGCGTACAATGCCGCGCGAAGGAGGGCAGCCGAGCCGTGAACCGCGCAGAGATCGTGCTCTCGGTGGTCGCCAGGGTCGGCGGCGTCCCGGTCGAGTCCCTGAGCCCCGGGACCGAGCTCGTCGCCGAGCTCGACATGGACTCCGCCAAGGCCCTGGAGCTCCTGGTGGAGCTCGAGGACCGGCTCGGCATCGAGATCGACGATGACGGCGCGGCCGGGCTCGCCACGGTGGGCGACATCCTCGCCTTCGTCGAGTCCCTCGCCGGCTGACCCGGCCATGCGGGCGCACAGCGTCAACGAGGTCGTCAACTGGCTGGTGGTCGTCCTCGCCTTCTCGATCCCCCTGTACCGCGCCTGGGTCAGCCTGGCGGCGGCCCTGATCCTGATCCTGTGGTTCTTCCAGGGCGGTCTGGGCGAGCGGGCGGGCCGGCTCCGCCGCCACCCCCTGACCCTCGCGATCCTGGCGTTCCTGGCCCTCAACCTGCTGTCCCTGGCGTGGTCGTCCGACCCCCTCGAGGGCGTCGACTACGCAACCAAGTACCGGTACCTCCTGCTGGTCCCGGCCGTCGCCTCGAGCCTGCAGCCGCGCTTCGTCCGGCCGGCGTTGCTCGCCTTCCTCGCGGGCACGGCGCTGGCGGCCCTCATGATGCCGGTGGTGATCCTCGGCGACCTCCACGTCCACCGCACCCACCCGGGCAACCCCGCGGTGACGATGTCCCACCTGGACTTCAGCATGGTGCTGGCGGTGGCCGCGCTGCTGGTCGTCGTCCGACTCGGCCACGGTGGTCTCGAGGCCCGGCAGCGCCTCGCCTGGATCACGCTGCTTGTGGTGCTGTTCGCAGGACTTCTGGTCAACATCGGGCGAAGCGGCCAGCTCGCCTTCGTCGGCACCCTGCCGGTTCTGATCCCGGTCGTGCTCCGCCGGCGGTCCGGCTGGGCCCGCACGGCGGCGGTCGTCGTCGCGCTGCTCGTCATCGTCGCGGCCTACCTCCTGGTACCGCCCTTCCACGAGCGGGTCGACCGGGCAGCGGTCGAGATCCGGGACGCCGTCACCGAGCGACGGGTCGACACCAACCAGGGCAAGCGCCTCGCCGGCATGGTGGTCGGCCTCGACATCGTCCGCGAGCACCCGGTCTTGGGCACCGGGATCGGCGGCAACATGCCCGAGTTCCGGCGCCTGCTCGGGACCGACCACCCCGAGCTCGAGGAAGCGATCGGCTGGTTCCCCCACCTCCACAACCAGTACCTGCAGATCGCCACCGAGCTCGGGGCCCTGGGGCTGCTGTCGCTGGCCGCCATCTTCGTCGCGCTGTTCGCAGGCCGGTACCTCGACCCCCTCATGCGTTCGGCGGCGGTCGCCCTGGGCTGCGCCTACCTGCTCGGCTTCCTCGGCGACCCCTACCTGCACAAGCAGCTGCCGCTGGTCCTCTTCGCCCTCGCGGCCGGCATCATCTCCTCGAACGACGCCACCCTCGCCCCACCCCCACCCCCGCGCCCATCCAATCATTCATAATTCATAATTCATAATTAAGAACTGAGAATCGAGAATCAGCACCTCCCGACCCCGAATGCTCAGCCTTCGGGATCGGTCTTGTCGCCCTCGAGCCCGGCTCGGGCCAGGCGCCGGTACTCCTCGCAACCCGCGAGGAGCTCGGCCTTGGTCCCGACGCCGACGATGAGGCCGCCCCGCAGCACCACGATCCGGTGGGCGAGGTCGACGGTGGACAGGCGGTGGGCGATGATGAAGGTGATCCGGTCCCGGATGATCTCGACGAGGGCGCGCTGGATCGCCGCCTCCGAGCGGTTGTCCAGGGCCGAGGTCGCCTCGTCGAGGATCAGAACCTCGGGCTCGCGGTAGAGGGCCCGGGCGATGGCCAGACGCTGCCGCTGACCACCCGACAGGTTGGCGCCGAACTCGTCGAGGACGGTGTCGACGCCGGACTTCATGGCGGAGACGAAGTCCCAGGCGCCGGCCCGTCGCAGGGCCTCCTCGACCCGATCGCGGTCGATGTCCCGACCGTAGGCGACATTGGCCGCCACCGTGTCGCGAAAGACGTACACCCGCTGGGGGACGACCCCGATCCGGTCGCGCAGGGCTCCGAGGTCGAGCTCGCGGGCGTCGACGCCGTTGATCCGGAGGACGCCCGAGCTCGGGTCGTAGAGCCGCGGAATCAGGCTGACCAGGGAGGTCTTGCCGCCGCCCGAGTCGCCGACCAGAGCGACGGTCTCGCCGACGGTCGCCTCGAGGCTGACGCCGTTCAGGGCCTCGACCTCGCCGTAGGCCAGTCGGACGTCCTCGAAGGCCACCGACCGCACCGGGCCGTCGATGGACCGGCCGCCCGAGGTGATGGTCGGCGTCCGGCCGAGCAGGTCGAAGATCCGCTCCGAGGCGGCGACCGCCTCGTAGAGCTGGTTCGACGCCTGGGAGATCCGCTTGATGGGGTTGTAGAGGCTGAACAGGGCGACCGCGAAGGCGATGAAGTCGCCGGCTTCCATGCGGCCCGAGATCACCTGGTGCCCGCCGACCCAGATCACCAGGGCGGCGGCGATGGAGCCCAGGAACTCCATGAGCGGGTTGGTGAGCTCCCGGGTCCGCACCCCGCGCATATTGATCCGTCGGAACTCCAGGTTGTCGCGCTCGAATCGGCCCAGCTCCAGGCTCTCGGCGGTGTGGGCCTTGATGATCTCCACGTTGTTGAAGATCTCGGCGAGGCGGGTGGTGATGTCCGAGTCCTTCTCCTGGGAGCGGTGCATGAGGCGCTTGAAGCGGCGCGCCAGGGCGGCCAGCGGCCAGGCCGCCAGCGGCAGCACCACCAGCCCCCAGAAGGCGAGCCGGGGGCTCAGGTAGACGACCACGACCACAAAGGCCATCGCGGCGAGCGCCTCCCGGATGACGACGGCCAGCTGCTGGGTCACCGCCAGCCGGATCCGGTTGATGTCGTTGGTCACCCGGGAGATCAGCTCGCCGCCGTGGTAGCGGCCGAAGAAGGCCATGTCGAGCCCGAGGACGTGGGCGAGGAGGCGGTCGCGCAGCCGCCGGACCACGTCCAGGCCGACCCACTGGAGCTCGTAGACCTGGAGGTAGCGCCCGGCAGCGACGAAGAAGAAGAGCACGATCACCACCGCCGGCAGGAGGCGCAGCATCGCCTCGTCCTTGGCGATGAAGATCTCGTTGATGACGTCCTTGATCAGGTACATGATGGCGCCGTAGGCGGCGGCGCCCACCGCGCCCCCGACGAACGACAGCGCGATCCGACCTTTGTAGTCCTTGAGGTAGGGACCGAGGCGCCGGAGAAACTGCCACATGGGTCGGCGGGTGCGCCTCAGCCGTCGCCGGTGGTGCCGTCGGCCGCGTCGTCCGACTCCCCGAGGCGATCGAGGCCCTCCCAGGTGGCGTTCTCCTCGTCGAAGTCCGGCAGCTGCGGCTCGATGCCGCGGGCCGCGTTGACCCGCCAGCCCCACAGGATGGCGTACTTCATGTAGGCGCTGTAGGCCTGGAGCGCGCAGAACACGAGCCCCCGGCCGCCGTCGAGGACGCCGAGCTGGATGACGTAGGTGCGGATGAAACGCCACAGCGGTCGCAGCGCCACCTCCAGCGCCGTCGGTCGGACGCCGTCGCGCCAACCCTGGGCCGCCCCCCAGTAGCCGTACTTGGCGAGCCGGAAGGCGTACTCGTCGAAGCTCAGGTCCACCATGTGGTGCTCCATGGAGTGCTTGAGCAGAGGCGCCTCGCCGGTGGTGCGCAGCAGCGAGTGGACCCGGCGGTTCTCGTAGTAGGCGCTGCCGTGCTTGAACAGGCGTGCGACGCGGTCGCGCTGCCAGCCCGAGTGCTTGATCTGCTTGCCCAGGAAGAAGACGTCCCGGTTGATGGTGTAGGCGAGGTGATCCGGACCCCGGACGAGCAGGTCCTCGACCTCGCGGCGCAGCCCCGGCGTGCAGCGCTCGTCCGAGTCGAGGAGAAAGACCCAGGGGCACCGGACGTGGTGCAGCGCCCAGTTCTTCTGCGCGCCCGCCCCGTAGTAGGTGCGTTGGTAGAACCGGACCTTGTCGAAGCTCCGGGCGATCTCCGGGGTGCGGTCGGTGGAGAAGGAGTCGACGACCACGATCTCGTCGCACCAGCTCATCGACTCGATGCAGGCCCCGATGTTGTGCTCCTCGTTGTAGCAGGTGACGAGACCGCTGACCCTGGGGCGGACCCTGCCGTCGGGAAGGGTGGTCACCTCGGCTTCGGAGGTCACGCGGCACCGCCGTTCTGGCCGCAGCCGCGGCCACCGGGGCCGAGTCTCGGAAGGGCCCTGGAGCTCACCACCAGGCGAATGCTAGCACATTCTGGCCTCGTGATTTAGGCTATACTCCCGCGCCATGTCCGGGGACCGCGAACCACGCCTCGTCCGCTTCTGGTGGCTCCTGATGGCGCCGCTGGTCGCGTCGGCGTGGACCCGGCAGCTGTGGGCTCCCGACGAGCCCCGGTACGCCGAGATCGCGCGGGAGATCTACGAGGGTTCGAGCTTCCTGGTCATGCACCTGTGCGGCCAGCTCTACCCCGACAAACCGCCGCTGCTGTTCTGGCTGTCCGGGTTCTTCGGCTGGCTGTCGGGCTGGTCGGAGCCCTGGATGCGGCTGCCCTCCCTGGCGGCGACCCTGGGCTCGGCCCTCCTCATCGTCCGGATCGGGCGCCGGTGGTGGGGGCCGACACCGGGCCGGCTGGCCGCCGCGCTGTACCTGTCGACGTACATGGTCACCGAGATCGGGGGGCGACTCCAGATCGACCCCCTGCTGGCCTTCTTCTGCCTCCTCGCCCTCGAGCTGATCGACCGGCCGGCCCGGACCCGGCGCGGCCGCGTCCTGCTGGTCCTCGCCGCCGGGCTGGCGGTCGGCGTCGGCGGCCTCGCCAAGGGCCCGGTGGCCCTTGTGAACGTCGGCCTGGTGGCCCTCGCCTGGGGGTGGCTCGCTCCCCGGTCCGAGCAGCCCCGCGCCGGCTGGCCGGCCTGGACCGGCTTCGCCGCCCTCGCCGTGCTGCCCATGCTCGGGTGGGCGCTCCTCGCCTCGGCCGTGGAGCCCGCTTTGGCGAGCGAGCTCTTCTTCGGCCAGCATGCCGGCCGCATCACCCAAGCCGACCGCCACCCGGGTCCGCTCTGGAAGCACCTGCTTCGGATGCCCCTGCTGCTACTGCCGTGGACCGTAGCCGTTGTGGGCGGGCTGGTCGCCGGCCTGCGGGAGCTCGCCCGCCGCGAGGAGCCGAACCACGACCTCGGCATCCTCCGGGCGACCCTCTGGCTCGCGGCCCTCGTGGTCTTCTTCTCCGTCATCCCGCCCAAGCGCGACCTCTACCTGCTCCCCGCATACCCTGCAGCGGCTCTGCTCGGGGCGGTCTATCTCGAGCGGCGGATCGAGGACGGCCGCGCCTCTCGTTGGGTGACCCTGCCCGGGCCTCTGGTCCTGCTGGCTGCGGGTGTCGTGGTGGCCTTCGCGCCGCTGGCGGTTGACCTGCCGCCCGGCCTGGGCTGGCAGGCCCCGGTGATCGGTCTCGCCGCCGTCGCCGGCGCCATCTGGACCTTGGCGGCTCTGCGCCGCCGGGGACTGCGATCCTGGACCGACGGCCTCCTGGCCACCTGGCTGGTCTTCACCACCCTGACCGCGGCGCTGGTCTTCCCCCTGGTCAACCCCGTCAAGTCGACCCGTGCCGCGGCCCTGGCGATCGCCGCGCGCCCCGAGCGGCCGAGCGAGATTCCCTGCCTCGGCGTCCGGCCCGAGGGCTTCCGCTTCTACGGCGACGGCGCCCTGCCGGCGGTCCCGGGCGACGACCGCGACCTCGGGGACATGCTCGCCCGGGAGGGCGGGGACTTCCTGGCCCTGGTCCACCTGGACCGCTGGGAGGCGCTGGCACCGACCCTCGGCGACCGGGTCCGGGTCGTGGGCGAGCACCGGGTGGGTGGCAAACCCTTCGTCCTGCTCGGAGCCGCCGAAAGCGACGAAAATCACTGAACCCGACCGACATGGCGCTATCATGGATGCGATGGGGAGCTTCCAGCGCCACGTGCTGGTGGTGGGCGCCGAGCCCGCCGCGCTCGAGCGCATCGCGCCCATGCTGCGGCGCGCCGAGTTCGACGTCCACACCGCGACCCCGACCCCCGAGATCTTCGGCCTCCTGCTCGGCACCTCCTTCGAGCTCATCCTGGTCAACTACCCCCTGCGCGAGCTCGTTCTCGACGAGCTCGTCGAGGTCATGCGCTCCGAGGGCTCGTGGTGCCAGAAGGCGGCCCTCGTGCTGCTGGCCGAGCCCGACTTCGTCGACGACGCCCAGGCGCTGGTGGACCTCGGCGTCAACCGGGTGATCAGCCTGGAGTGGCCGGAGGCTCGCCTGCACCAGTCGATCTCGGACCTTCTCAACGTCGCCCCGCGGGTCTCCCTGAGGGTTCTGGTCCACGTCAAGGTCGACGTCCAGAACAACGCCACCCGCGCCCTCTACCAGACCGTCAACATCTCCCGGACCGGCATGCTGCTGCGCGGCGACGACCGGCTCGAGCCCGGAACCCGCTTCAGCTTCTTCTTCGGGATCCCGGACGGCCGGCGGCTGGTGGAGGGCACCGCCGAGGTGGTGCGGCGCACCAACCCCATGCGCGAAGGCGCCGCCGGCCTCGGGGTCCGCTTCATCCGCCTGGCCGGCGAAGGCGAGCAGCAGCTCGAGAGCTTCGTGACCCGGCACGCGAATTAGCTTTCAGTCGTCAGCGATCAGCTGTCAGCTCCACCACCCACCCCTGCCGGCACATCACCCCTCAACTCTGAACTCTGAACTCCACTATCGCCTCGGCACCAGGAAGTACAGCTCGCCACTGTGCTTGGTGCGGCCTGCGAGCTCCCCCGCCTCGTCGCCCTGGCCGAAGAACAGGTCCACCCGCCCCGGCCCCCGGATCGAACCGCCGGTGTCCTGGTTGAGCACGAAACGGGCGAAGGGCGCCTCGCCCCCGTCCACCGCCGGTACCGACCCCCGGACCCAGGCCAGGATCGGGGCGGGGAAGAGAGCCCGGTCGGTGGCGATGGACCGCCCGGCCGTCACCGGCTCGCCGTAACAGCCCAAAGGACCACCCACGGCGGGCAGGGGGCGGAAGAAGACGTAGGACGGGTTGAAGGCGAGCACCCGCTTCAGCTCGTCGGGGTTGGCGGCCAGGTAGGCGCGGATCGCCTGCATGGACATGGCCTCCGGGCTCACCAGGCCGTCGTCGAGGAGGAGCCGGCCGATGGAGCGGTAGGGCTGCCCGTTGGTCACCGCATAGCCCGCCCGAAGCCGCGCGCCGTCCGGGAACACCAGGGTCCCCGAGCCCTGGACATGGAGGAAGAACAGGTCCACGGGATCGTCCACCCAGCCGAGCACCTCGGTGCTCGGAGCCAGGCCTGCGCCGAAGTCGATGGTCTCCCGGTCCGGGTAGGGCCGCAGGCTCCGCTCCTCGACCCGGCCCACCAGTCGGGGCGGCGAACCGGCGACGCCGAAGTCGGCGAGCTCCACGGTCACCAGGTCGTCGGGGACGCCGAAGACCGGATGGACGAAGCCGCCCTCGGGAGCGCGGCGGGCCTCGAGAAGGGGCTCGTAGTAGCCCGTGAAGAGCACCTCGCCCCGACCGTCGCGCCCCACCGACCTGAGCAGCAGGAACTCGTCGCGCAGCCTCGCCGTCCGCTCGTCGGGGTCCACGGCCGCACCCAGAACCGCGCACGCCCGGCGGACGCCTCGGGCGAGCTCGTCGGCCCGGCGCTCGACCGGCCCGAAGCGGAGCACCCGGTCGGCCGGAAGGCGCTCCAGGTAGGCAAAAGACGGCTCGCAGGCGGCGGCGAGGCTCGCCCCGTCCAGGTCGTCGTCGAGGCGCGGCCAGCGGTCGTCGGGCACGATCTCGAGGGCGGCCTCGGGAACCGGCGACGGCGGCCGGTGGGCGCAGCCCGCGCCGAGCAGGGCGAGCCCCGCCACGACCGCGACCGCGAGCGCGAGCGGGCAGCACCGCTCAGGCATCGCTGTCCGCCGCCTCGACCGCGGGCCGCGGCAGCTCCTTGACGTAGACGTCCCGCTTGGCGTAGAGGAGGATCTGGGCGAGCAAGCCGCTTGTGTCCATGCGTCGACTCCCGAGATTTGAGGATCGCGGCGCGATCCGGCCCAGTATAGGATGCGGCTCGTGGACAGTCCGCCCCGGGCCGTCGGCCACGCCCTGACCTCCGCGGTCTCGTTCGCGGTGATGGGGGTCTTCG
>DATHSO010000154.1:0-26465 GCA_035464095.1 Candidatus Methylomirabilota bacterium
CCGTTGGGCCCGATCACGGCGAGGCGGTCGCCGCGCCGCAGGTTCAGCGAGACCCGGTTGAGCACCCGCTTGGAGCCGAAGGACTTGCTGATGCCCTCGATGGTGAGCGCCTGCTTGCCGCTCGGCCTGGCCTGCCTGAAGCCGAAGGTCGGGTAGCGCCGTGACGACCGGGGCAGGGGCTCGACGGCGAGCTTCTCGATCTGCTTGACCTTGCTCTGGGCCTGGCGCGCCTTGGTGGCCTTGGCGCGGAACCGGTCGACGAAGGCCTGGTGGTCGGCGATCTGCTTCTCGCGCTTGGCGATCTCCGCCTCCTTGCGCTCCCGATCGGCGCGCTTGGCCTCGGTGAAGGCGGTGAAGTTGCCGGTGTACAGGGTGATGGTCTCGTAGTCGACGTCGAGGATGTGGTCGCAGACGTTGTCCAGGAAGCGGTGGTCGTGGGAGATGACCACCGCGCAGCCACGGTAGTCGACCAGGAACTTCTCGAGCCAACGGATGGAGACGATGTCGAGGTGGTTGGTGGGCTCGTCGAGGAGCAGGCAGCCGGGGTCGGAGGCCAGCACCCGGGCCAGCAGCACCCGCAGCTTGAAGCCGCCTGACAGGGTCGACAGGGGCTGACGGTGACTTTCGGTGGCAATGCCCAGACCCTCCAGGATCTCGCCGCACCGGGCCTCGAAGGCGTAGCCGTCGAGGCTCAGGATGACGTCCTCGAGCTCGGCGTAGCGCTCGCCGTCGAAGTCGTCCCCGGCCCGCTCCAGGATCGCGTCCTTCTCGGTCAGAGCCTGCCACAGGGCCTCGTGGCCCATCATCACCACCTCGAGGATGGGCAGCTCCTCGTAGCGGTAGTGGTCCTGCTCCAGCACCCCGAGGCGGAGCTTGCGGGGCCGCGAGATCGCTCCCTGGCTGGGCTCCTCCTCGCCGGCGAGGATCCGCAGCAGGGTCGTCTTGCCGGAACCATTGGCGCCCACCAGCCCGTAGCGCGCGCCCGGGTTGAGCTGGAAGCTCGCCCCCCGGAACAGGGTCTGGGCGCCGAAGTCCTTGCCGAGGTCGGTGGCCGTGATCATCGACCGGGGAGGATAGCAGGATCGCCGCCACGCGGCGATACAATCCGCGGTATCATCGTCGGGATCGACCTCGAATCGGGGGGAGCTCATGCAACGTCCGGTAGTGCTGCTCGTGATGGTGGCGTTGGCGGTGGCCGTGGCGGCCCAGGCCCAGGACGGCGACGCGATTCTCGGGCTCTGGGCGACCGACCCCGAGGGCGGGGGCGGCGAGGCCCACGTCAAGATCTTCAAGGAGGACGGCAAGTACGTCGGTGAGATCGTCTGGCTCGCCGAGCCGCTCGCCCCGGACGGCGACGCGAAGCAGCCGCCCGGGACACCGAAGACCGACGTCAACAACCCCGACCCGGACCTCCGCGATCAGCCGATCATCGGCCTGAGGATCATGGAGGGCTTCGTCTACGACGGCGACGGCCTGTGGCACAAGGGGACGATCTACGACCCCGACAACGGCAAGACCTACAAGTGCAAGGTCCGCTTCGGCGACACCCGGGACGTGCTCAAGGTCCGCGGCTACATCGGGATCTCGATGCTCGGCAGGACCACGGAGTGGACCCGCGTCGAGGGCGGCGAGTGACCGGGGGGCGACGGGCGCGGCGCCGCGATCAGCTGCGGTGGAAGATCGAGCCATGGCCCTGAGCTACGCCCACTACCTCAAGCTCGACGAGCTGCTGTCGCTGCAGGAGCCGACCTCCGAAGGGCCCGAGCACGACGAGCTGCTGTTCATCGTCGTCCACCAGGTCCACGAGCTGTGGTTCAAGCAGGTGCTGCACGAGCTCAAGCTGCTGCAGCTGGCCATGGAGAACGGCCACGTCCCCATCGTCACCCGAGCCCTGTCCCGGGTGGTCACCATCCTCGACACCCTCATCGCCCAGGTCGAGGTCCTCGAGACCCTGACGCCCGCGACCTTCACCTCGTTCCGCGATCGGCTCGAGTCCGTGACCGGGCTCCAGTCGCTGCAGTTCCGGGAGCTCGAGTTCGTCCTCGGCACCCGTCGCCGGGCGGTGCTCGAGGCGATGCCCGAGGGCAGCAGGGCGCGGGTACGGCTCGAGCGCCTGGCGGCCCGCCCTTCGGTCTGGGACTCCTTCCTGCGCTACCTCGCCCTCCTCGGCTACCCGATCCCGCCCGAGGTCCTCAACCGCGACCTGGCGCGCTCCAACCAGGCGTCGCCGGCGGTGCAGGAGTCGCTGCTCGAGGTCTACCGCCACGACCCCGGGGCGCGCCAGGTCGCGGAGCTGCTGGTGGACCTGGATCAGCGGCTGCAGGAGTGGCGCTACCGCCACGCCGTCATGATCGAGCGCACGGTCGGCAGCGGCGCCGGCGCGGGCGGTGGCAGCGGTGCCGCGTACCTCCGCTCGACCCTGGGACGACCGCTCTTCCCCGACCTGTGGGCGATCCGGGACGCTCTGTGAGCGTGATCGAGGACGCGGCCGCGACCTGGTGCGTGGGCCGGATCGCCCCCGCGTCGGGGACGAGGAGGGGGCTCTCGACAGGCGCGCCGGGGGCGCAGTAGGCTCGTTACGAGATGGCGTTTCAGGGCAACCTCGAGACCATGCCCCTGGCCGACCTCCTGCAGTGGGCTGCGAACGGCCGGCACACCGGGACCATCAGCATCGGCAACGGTGAGGTGGTCAAGCTCATCTACATCTCGCAGGGGGTCGTGGTGTCGTGCACCTCGAGCGACCCCAGGGAGTTTCTCGGCCACTTCCTGGTCAGCCACGGGGCCATCGACGAGGCCCAGCTCCAAGGTGCTGTCGCCGACCAGGATCGGGAGAGCGGCCTCCTCGGCCAGATCCTGGTCGATCGCGGTGACCTCAGCCGCGACGAGCTGCACGCCATGCTCCGGCTCAAGGCCGAGGAGGCGATCTTCGACCTCTTCACCTGGACCTCGGGCCGCTTCAAGTTCATCGAGGACGAGCTCCCGGGCTACGAGCTGGTCCCGATCTCCCTCGGCGTGCCCGGGCTGGTGCTCGAGGGCATGCGCCGCCTCGACGAGTGGCAGCGGATCCGGGAGTCCATCCCCAACGAGATCTGCGTGCCGGTGGCCGTGGGGCCTCTGGGCGGCGGCGAGCTCGACCCCGGGCGCCGGGTCGTGCTCGACGCGGTGAACGACGACCGGTCGGTGGCCGACATCTGCCTCCACACCCACGCGAGCGAGTTCTTCGTCTGCGAGATCCTGCTCCGAGAGGTCCATGGAGGGCGGCTCAAGATCGTGCGGCCGCGGGTGCTTCAGGCGCCGGTGGAGGCGGGCTCGGCGACCAGCGGAGCGGCGATGCTGACGGCGGCGCGGGAGGCCCTGGGCCACGGCGACCTGGAGAGGACGGTTCGACGCCTCAAGGCCGCGACCAGCCTCGAGCCGCACGACCGGGAGCTGCTGAGGGACGTTGCCGACACCGAGGGCGAGGTCCGGGACCGTCTCGCCGCCGACGGCCTCGAGCGCGACGCGGTGCCGGTCCTCGACACCGAGCCGCACCGGATCGCATCCCTGGATCTGTCGCCGAGCGAGGGCTTCATCCTGTCCCGGATCGACGGCCGCAGCACGCTGGGAGCCATCGTCAAGATCTCGCCGCTGCCCGAGCTCGACGCTCTGCTGGTCTTCTGGAAGCTGGTCCGGGCGGGCTACCTGCGGCTCGCCTGAGCGGCGCCGGCCGGCCTCACCCGCCCAGGCTGTCGAGGACCACCCGTCGGACCTCGTCCTCCAGATCCAGAGCGAAGACCTGGTGGTCCTCGATCATGAGGTCGACGGCCAGGTTGCCCACAGGGTTGGCCACCGGATGGACGGCGGCCGCCATCAGCTGGCCGCGGTAGAGGGCGTCGAAAGCCTCCCAGGGGTGCACGGCCGGGATCCTCCGGTTGACCGCCTCGCCGATCTCGAGCAGACGGTCCCGCTGCCACTGGAGGAAGGTCTGGACCTCGAAGCCCTCGTCGTGGAGCTCCAGCGCCGTGTGCAGCGAGCCGAGCAGCCGGGTCAGGTCCGGTCGGCCGCTCAGGGTGCTCGCGACGAGCTCGGCGAGCTCGGAGGTCGTGAAGGACCGGTCGTCGTCGCGCAGAGCTTCGGCGACGGCGCCGTACCAGTCCTCCAGCAGGGGGCGGAGCACGGTCAGGAAGAGCTCCTCCCGGCTCCGAAAGGCGAGGGAGGCCTGGCCCTGCTTGACCTTGGCCTGCTGGCCGACCTTGTCAAGGGTGACCTCGGCGTACGGAAAGCGGACGAAGGCCTCCCGACCCGCCTTCAGGATCCTCTCCGCGCGCCGCTCGCGCTCCCGTTTCGCCTCCCGCATGCGATCGCGGTTCATCAGCTTGCCCATGGCCGGCCATGATAGCGCGTCCGTGTCCGGACCCGGGCCCGTGCCCGTGCTCGTGCCCGTGCCCGATGTCAGCAATCCGCGTCAGCGATCAGCGTCGGCAAGCAGCGGCAGCGATCAGCGATCAGCCACCAGCGGCAGCGATCAGCGATCAGCGACCAGCGACCAGCGACAGCGACCAGCAATCAGCAATCAGCCCCCCACCCTTGTTGCCCCGGGAGACACCGGGGAAGTAACACAACACTGGTTCTAGCAGAACTCCCCGGCCAAGTCCCCGAGGGTGTTACTTAGGAGCGACCAGGGACAGCGGCGGCGTCGGCGATCAGGGATCGGGGATCGGCGTCAGGGATCAGGGGGGTCGACTGCCCGACACGCTCCACGACTCGACGGCCACATTGACACAACGTCTCCGAGCGGCTATCATCCGGCGGTTGCGCGCGTGGAGGCAGAGAAGATGGCTGGCAAGGGACATCGCATCACGGTCAAGCTCAAGAGCACCGAGAGCTCCTACATGTACTCGGTGAAGAAGAACAAGCAGAACACGCCCGACCGCCTCGAGCTCAAGAAGTACGACCCGATCGTGCGCAAGCACGTAATCTTCAAGGAGTCTCGCTGACGCCGAACGGCGGAGGGCGCCCGCCGGCCCAACGGCCGGCCCCCCAGGCCCGGACCCGCGCGGACACCGCCGGTCCGGGCCTCATTGCGTCTCGAGCTTCGGGGCGGGCCGGGTCGCCCGGAGCTGCCTGACTCAAGGACCCCGCGGCCGCAACCGCCCGGAAAGCCGCCTCCGAACCTGGATTCGCTACCATGGGCTGAGCTGGCGACAGGGAGAGAGAAGGCCAGGGGGATGGACGTCCTCAAGGAGTTCCTCGAGTTCATCGAGTCCTCGAAGCCGGAGCCCGTGGGGCGGCTGCTGCGGCGCGTGCTCCTCAAGAGCCGGGAGCTCACCGGCGCCGAGGCCGGCACCATCTTCATCGTGCGCGGCCGGGGCAACGGCCGGCGGCTGGAGGCGGCGGACTCCCAGAACGACGTCATCGACGTCGCCACCGCCACCTTCGTGCTCCCGATCACCACGTCCTCGATTGCCGGCTACACCGCAGCCACCGGGGAGACGGTGTTCGTCGACGACCTCTACCGTCTGCCCGCCGGTGTGCCGTACACCTTCGACCGCAGCTTCGACCGGCGCCACGGCTACCGCAGCCGGTCCATGCTGTCGTTCCCGCTCCTCAACTACGACCGCAAGGTCGTGGGCGTGGTCCAGCTCATCAACCGCCGGGACGAAGGGCGGAACGGGGCGCTGCCCTTCGGCGACGATCAGGCGAGCCTGATCGTTCCAGTGAACCACATCGTCGGCGCCGCCATCGAGCGCGCCGACATGCTCGACCGGATCCGGGCCCAGAACCTGAGGCTGCGCGACCGCAACCGGGTCCTAGCCGCCCAGCGTGCGCGCATCTCGGCCCTGCAGGGCGAGACCGAGGACGCCTTCCGGCTGTCCATCAACCTCCTCGCCCGAGCCGCCGAGGTGCACGACAGCGGCACCGCGGCCCACGTGCTCAGGGTCAACGAGTACTCGTACCTGATCGCCGGACGCCTCGGCCTGCCGGCGTCGTTCTGCGACGAGATCCGCTACTCGGCCCAGCTCCACGACGTCGGCAAGATGAGCGTCGACGGCAAGGTGCTGCGCAAGCAGGGACCCCTGGACGACGACGAGCGGGCCGAGATGAACCAGCACCCGGTCTTCGGCTACCGGATCCTGGAGCCGTCGGACCGGCTCCAGATGGCGGCGTCCATCGCGCTCAACCACCACGAGCGCTGGGACGGCAGCGGCTACCCCAACTGCCGCCGCGGCGAGGAGATCCCCGTCGAGGCGCGGATCGTGGCCCTGGCCGACATCTACGACGCCCTGCGCTCGCCGCGGCCCTACAAGCGCGGCCTCGACCACGCCGAGGCGACCCGGATCCTCCTCGAAGGCGACGAGCGCCTCGACCCCGAGGGCCACCTCGACCCGGCGCTGCTGGCCCTCTTCGCCGAGCACCACCACGGTTTCGCGGAGGTCTGGGACCGGCTGTCCTGAAGCCGCGACTCGCGACCGTTGGCAGGGACAACCCTCGCCAGCAAGCCCGAGCTGGGAGTTTTGGGAGTTTTTAGTTATTAGTTTTTAGTTTTTAGTTCCCCCCGCCCGACCCAAATCCGGAGGGGGCACTCGAGCACGGTGACATGTGACGCCCGGGTACTGTCTGCCATTCGCCCAGCACGACAACGAAGGCGCCACTCGCCCGGGAGGGGTGGGGGATAACTAAAAACCGAAAACTAAAAACTGAGAACTAAGAACTCGGAGCTGCCGCTGACGCTGTGAGCGGCTATTTCTTGCGCCGCGGCGGCGCCTTCTTCTTGGCGCGGGGGTCCTTGCCCTGGGCCCGCATCCGCTCCTCCCGCTTGGCGAGCAGCTCCGCCGCCTGGTCGACGGTCAGCGACTCCGGGTCGGTCCCCTTGGGGATGGTGGCGTTGACGGTGCCGTCGGTCACGTAGGGCCCGTAGCGCCCGGTCTTGACCTGGAGCGACGTGCCGCTCTCGGGGTGGGCGCCGAGCTCCTTGAGCACCGAGGCCGAAGGCCGCCGCCGGCCGCCCTTGGGCTGCTTGAAGAGCGCCAAAGCCTGGTTCACGGTCACGGTCAGCAGGCTCGCGTGGTCGGGCAGGGAGCGGTTCTCCTTGCCCATGGACAGGTAGGGCCCGTAGCGCCCGACCTGGGCGGTGATGACCTCGCCGGTCTCCGGGTCGGCGCCGACCTCCCGGGGGAACGACAGCAGGGTCACGGCCTCGTCGAGCGTCACCGAGTCGGAGGACATTCCCGGCCACAGGCTGGCCATCTTGGGCTTGACGTCGCCGCCGTTCTCGCCGAGCTGGACGTAGGGGCCGTAGCGGCCCTCCTTGACGACGACCGCCTCGCCGGTCTCGGGGTGGGGGCCCAGCTGCCTTCCGCCGGCTTCCGCCTGCTGCAGCAGCCCCAGCGCCCGCGTCACGGTCAGCTCGTCCGGGGCGAGCTCCTCGGGCACCGTCGCCCGCGGTCCGTCCTCGCCGAGCTGGGCGTAGGGCCCGAAGCGCCCGATGCGGACCACCACCTCGTCGCCGTCGTCGGTGGCGCCGATGACGATCTTCGAGGCGTCCCGGGGGTGGATGCTCTCGCTGGTCTCGTCGAGCAGGCGCTGGAGCCCCATCCGCATGATGGGCCGGCCGTTGCCGCCGCCGCCGCCGCCGAAGTAGAAGTCCTTGAGCCACGGCACCGGCTCGCGCTCGCCGCTGGCGATGGCGTCGAGCTCGTCCTCCATGCGGGCGGTGAAGTCGTAGTCTACGAGGTCGGGCAGGTGGTTGATGAGCAGTCGCACCACGGCGATGGCGGTGAAGGTGGGCACCAGGGCCGGGCCCTTGTGCCAGACGTAGCCGCGGTCCTGGATGGTCTGGATGATGCTCGCGTAGGTGGAGGGTCGCCCGATGCCCCGGGCCTCGAGCTCCTTGACCAGGGTCGCCTCGGTGTAGCGGGGGGTCGGCTGGGTGGTGTGGTCGGTGGCGGCGACCCGCTCGGCGCGCAGCTGCCGGCCCTCGGCGAGCCGCGGCAGCAGCATCTCCTTGTCGGGCATGTCGGCGCGGGGGTCGTCGGCGCCCTCCACGTAGGCCCGCAGGAAACCCGGAAAGGTGATGGCCTTGCCCGAGGCCGTGAAGACCGCTGCACCGTGGTCGGCGGTCGGCGCCGACAGGGTGACGTCGGTCTTGACCCCGGCGGCGTCGGGCATCTGGGACGCCAGGGTGCGCATCCAGATCAGCTCGTACAGGCGGAGCTGGTCCTTGTCGAGGGTCGTCGCCAGGCTCTGGGGCGTCCGGAACCGCTCGCCCGCCGGGCGGATCGCCTCGTGCGCCTCCTGGGCGCTCTTGGATTTGGAGCGGTACAGCCGCGGTTTGTCGGGAACGAAGCTCGCGCCGTAGAGCTCGCGCACCTGGTTCCGGGCGGCCGAGACGGCCTCGTTCGACAGGGTGACCGAGTCGGTGCGCATGTAGGTGATGTAGCCGTTCTCGTAGAGGCTCTGGGCCACCCGCATGGTGCGCTGGGCGTTGAAACGGAGCTTGCGAGCGGCCTCCTGCTGCAGGGTCGAGGTCATGAACGGCGGGTAGGGCCGGTTGGTGAACGGCTTCTCCGCGACCTCGGAGACGGTGAACGAGGCTCCGGCGAGCTCGGCGGCGACCGCGCCCGCGAGCCCGCTGTCCAGAACCAGGACCCGGTCGCTCTTGGGCCGGCCGGTCTCGGGATCGAAGTCCTTGCCCACGGCCACCTTGCGACCGTCGAGCTCGGCGAGCCGGGCGGCGAAAGGCGGCTCGCCGTCGGTCGCGAAGTGGGCCTCGACCCGGCTGAAGCCGGCCTCGACGAAGCGCATCCGCTGCTCCTCGCGGGCGACGATCAGCCGGGTGGCCACCGACTGCACGCGGCCGGCCGAGAGCTTGGGCCGGAGCTTCTTCCAGAGCACGGGCGAGACCATGTAGCCGACCAGCCGGTCGAGGATCCGCCGGGTCTCCTGGGCGGCCACCAGCTGGTCGTCGATGCCCCGCGGCTCGGCGAGGGCGCGGTCGATGGCGGCCCGGGTGATCTCGTGGAAGACCAGGCGCTTGACCGGGATGGTGGGCTTGAGGACCTCGACCAGGTGCCAGGCGATGGCCTCCCCCTCGCGGTCCTCGTCGGTGGCGAGGTAGAGCTCGGTCGCATTGGCCAGCTTTTTGCGGAGGGTCTCGACCTGCTTTTTCTTGCCGGCCGGGATGACGTACAGGGGCCTGAAGCCGTGCTCGACGTCGACACCGATGCGGGCCCAGTCCTCGCCCTTGTGCTTCTTGGGGATCTCGGAGGCGGTGGACGGCAGGTCGCGGATGTGTCCGATGGACGACTCCACGGTGTAGTCGTCTCCCAGGAACCGGGAAATGGTGCGGGCCTTGGCCGGCGACTCGACGATGATCAGAGGATTCGCCATAGGCCCCACAGCAAAGCCGAGCGCCGGCGGCTTGTCAAGCGGGTTCTCCCGACCTCGGCCGTGAGGCCATCTCCGGCCGCTGCGACAACTCGATGCCTGTCAGCCGCTTAGATTCGAGACGGTGTCTCTTTTCGGAGCCGTGGGCGTGACGCCCCGGCCGCGGACCCTCTGCTATCATGCGCCGGTCGCGCGACCGGGGTCGGGTTCGGGGGACGGAGGAGCGGATGTCGGAGATTCCCAACACGTACCAGCACCACGAGATCGAGGACAAGTGGCGGCAGCAGTGGCAGGCGTGGGGGATCTACCGCTGGGACCCGAGCCTGCCCCGCGACGCCACCTTCGTGGTCGACACGCCGCCGCCGACGGTGTCGGGCTCCCTCCACGTCGGCCACGTCTTCAGCTACACCCACCAGGACCTGATCGTGCGCTACCAGCGCATGATCGGCAAGAACATCGCCTACCCCATGGGCTGGGACGACAACGGTCTGCCCACCGAGCGCCGGGTCCAGAACCTGCTCGGCATCCGCTGCAACCCGACCCTGCCCTACGACCCCGACTGGCGGCCGGACCCTTCAGGCGGCAAGCGCAAGGACATCGAGGAGGTGTCGCGGCGCAACTTCATCGAGGCCTGCGCGGTGGTCACTGCCGAGGACGAGAAGGCCTTCGAGCACCTGTGGCGCCACCTCGGCCTGTCCCTGGACTGGAGCGAGCAGTACGCCACCATCGACGACCACTGCCGCCGGATCTCCCAGCTCAGCTTCCTCGACCTGGTCGAGCGCGGCGAGGTCTACAACGTCGAGTCGCCCACCATGTGGGACATCGACTTCAAGACCGCGGTCGCCCAGGCCGAGGTCGAGGACCGGCCGCGCCAGGGGCTGTTCTACGACCTGCGCTTCGGCGTCGAGGGCGGCGGCGAGCTGCTCATCGCCACCACGCGGCCGGAGCTGCTCGGCGCGTGCATCGCGGTTGTCGCCCACCCCGACGACGAGCGCTACCAGCCGCTGTTCGGCAAGCACGCCATCACCCCCCTGTACGGCGCCCGGGTGCCCATCGTCGCCGCCGAGCACGCCGACCCCGAGAAGGGCACCGGCATCCTCATGGTCTGCACCTTCGGCGACGTCATGGACGTGGAGTGGTGGAAGGCGTCGGGCCTGCCGGTGAAGCAGCTCATCGGGCGCGACGGGCGGATCCTGCCGGCGACCATCGGCGAGGCGCCCTACCCGAGCGTCGACTCCGCCGCCGGCCAGCGGGCCCACGACGCGCTCGTCGGCCTGCCGGTGGGCCGGGCGAAGAGCCGGATCGCCGAGCTCCTCGCCGCCGACGGCAGCCTACCGGGATGGGACGGACCGGCCCTGGTGGGAGAGCCCAAGCCGACCGACCAGATCGTCAAGTTCTACGAGAAGGGCGATCGGCCCCTGGAGTTCGTGCCGACCCGCCAGTGGTTCATCCGGATCCTCGACCACAAGGCCGAGCTCCTCGCCCAGGGCGAGAAGATTCAGTGGCACCCGGCCCACATGAAGACCCGCTACGCCCACTGGGTCGAGGGCCTGAACCAGGACTGGTGCATCTCCCGCCAGCGCTACTTCGGCGTGCCGTTCCCGGTCTGGTACCGGGTGGGCGAGGGCGGGGAGCCCGACTTCGCCCGGCCCCTCTACGCCGACACGGCGAGCCTGCCCGTCGACCCCCTCACCGACACTCCGCCCGGATTCGACGAGGCCCAGCGGGACCTGCCGGGCGGCTTCACCGCCGACCCCGACGTCATGGACACCTGGGCGACCTCGTCCCTGACGCCCCAGATCCAGAGCCACTGGGGCGTCGACCCCGAGCGCCACCGGCGCCTGTTCCCCATGGACATCCGCCCCCAGGCCCACGACATCATCCGGACCTGGGCCTTCTACACCATCGTCAAGGCCTGGATGCACGAAGGTGAGATCCCCTGGTACCACGTGGTGCTGTCGGGCTGGATCCTCGATCCCGACCGCAAGAAGATGTCCAAGTCCAAGGGCAACGTGGTGACCCCCGACGACCTGCTCGTCGAGTACTCCTCCGACGCGGTCCGCTACTGGGCGGCGCGGGCGCGGCTCGGCACCGACACCGCCTTCGACCCCGGCGTGTTCAAGATCGGCAAGCGGCTCAGCACGAAGATCTTCAACGCCAGCCGCTTCGTGCTCATGCAGCTCGACCGGGCGGTGGGCGAGGGCGGGATGCCGGGCGTCGACGCCATCGCCGACCCCCTCGACCTGGCCCTGGTGGAGCGCCTGCGCGGGGTCGTCGACCAGGCCACGCGCTCCTTCGAGGCCTTCGACTACGCCGCCGCCCTTCAGGTGGTCGAGGACAGCTTCTGGAGCTTCTGCGACCACTACCTCGAGCTCGTCAAGCTGCGCTCCTACGCCGACGAGGACACCCCCGGCCGGCGCTCTGCGGTGGCCACCCTCGGCCTCGCCCTACGCACCTTCCTGCGCCTGCTCGCGCCCTTCGTGCCCTTCGTCACCGAGGAGGTCTGGTCCTGGCGCTTCGCTGCCGCCGGGCAACCCAGCGTCCACACCGCGCCCTGGCCCCGAAGCGCCGAGGTCGAGGCCGTGCCGCGGCCCGAGCACGACGGCACCTACGAGGCGGCGGTGGAGGTCCTCACCGCCATCCGCGGCGCCAAGACCGTTGCCCAGAAGAGCCTGCGCTGGCCGGTGGCCCGGCTCGGGATCCGCGGCCCCGAGCGGCACCGGGAGGCCCTCGGTCCGGTGCTCGAGGACGTGCTGCGCGCCGGCAACGTCGAACCCGGCGGCGTGGTGATCGAGGACGGCCCGAGCCCCGAGGGGGAGCACTTCGCGGTCGAGGTCGAGCTCGCCGCGGAGATGCCGGGTTAGGGAATTCTCAATTTTAAGTTCTCAATTCTTAATTAACATCGCAAATCTCCGGGTAGTTCTGCAATGTAATTAAGAATTAAGAATTAAGAACTGAGAACTGAGAACTGCGTTCGCGGCTGCCGCGTAGCTCGCGAGACGGGAGTGCGTCGTTCCAACACATGGTAATGTGCTCGCGAACACGGAGGACTCAGCATGTACAGCAGATTCGGTGACGGGTTGCAGAAGTGGATCATGGCCGGGCTCGTGGCCGCCGCGCTGTGCGTGGCGATGCCCGCCCTCGCCCAGGAGGAGCAGGAGCCGCCGGCGGAGCCGACGGTCGACGAGAAGGCGCCGCCGAAGGTCTACCGTGAGAAGACGGAGATCTCGATCGAGGGCAAGACCGAAGCCAATGGGGTGCTCGAGCTCATGGTCGAGCCGCGGGGCGAAGAGCCCGCGCTGGTCAAGGTCAACGTCCTCGCCAAGACCAAGGCCAGCAAGATCGTCAAGGAGCTGGTGACCCAGCTCGAGTTCGCCCTCGGCGACCGCTACAAGGTCAAGAAGTGGGGCGACGAGCGGATCTACGTCAGCGCCAAGAGCGGCAAGATCCCGCCTCTGGCCGTCGACATCGGGGCCCAGCAGCTGCCCGGTGTCGCGGTCAGGATCAGCAAGGGCTGACGACTCGGCAGAATTCTCAATTATTAATTCTCAATTCTTAATTATCGTCGCAAAACTCTTGGTTGTTCTGCGATGTAATTTAGAATTAATAATTCAGAATTAAGAACTGAGGTCTACAGCCGCACCAGCATCTTGCCGGTGTTGGCGCCGGAGAACAGGCCGAGGAAGGCCTCGGGAGCGGCCTCGAGGCCGTCGACGACGGTTTCCGTCCAACGGATCTGCCGGCTCGCGATGAGGCCCGCCATCTCGGCCTGGAAGCGGGGCTCGAGCTCCGAGTGGTCGAAGGCGATGAAGCCGCGCAGGGTCAGCCGCTTGGTGATCGCGACGACGAGCGAGCTCGGGCCCGCCGGCGGGTGCTCGGCGTTGTACTGGTTGATCATGCCGCACAGCACGACCCGACCGTGGTTGCGCATGCCGAGCAGGGCCGCCTCGAGGTGCTCGCCGCCGACGTTGTCGAAATAGACGTGGAAGCCGTCCCGGCACAGGCGCACCAGCTGGCGGTACAGGTGCTTGACCTCGCGGTAGTTGAAGGCGGTGACCCCGGCCTCCTCCTCGAGCCACCGGACCTTGGCGTCGCTGCCGGCGCTGGCGATGACGGTGGCGCCCAGGCGGCGGGCGAGCTGGCAGGCCACCGAGCCCACCGCGCCGGCGGCGCCGGAGACGAAGATGGTCTCGCCCGCCTCGAGGCGCGCGATCTCGTGGATGCCGAGCCAGGCGGTGAAGCCCGGCATCCCCATGACCCCGAGGAACGCCTGCGGGGGCGCCAGGTTGGGGTCCACCGGGTGGACGCCGTCGCCGCTGGCCACGAAGCGGTCCCGCCACCCGTAGTTGCTGAGCACGAGGTCGCCCTCGGCGAGCTTGGGGTGGTGCGACACCTCCACGGTGCCGACGGCGGCGCCGGTCATGACCTCGTTGAGCCGGTAGGGGTCGATGTAGGTCCGGGTCGTGCCCATGAGGCCGCGCATGTAGGGATCCACCGACAGCCACAGGTTGCGGACCTGGACCTCGCCCCGCTCCGGTTCGGGGAGAGCCGTCTCGACGATGCGGAAATCGTCTCGCCGGGGCAGCCCCTCGGGCCGGTTGACCAGGTGGACCTCTCGGGACGGGATCGGTGCCATGGACACCCCCTGCGGTCAGCGGGCCGGGATCAGCTCCACCGGCACCGGCATGAGGTTCCAGGTGAAGCCGGACAGCCCTTCGGGGTGAGTGTACAGGGTCTCCTTGACCGGAGTGCCCGCCTGCCAGACGTAGCGGTCGACCTGGCCGGCGTCGTCGTTGGCCACGTAGAGCTCGTCGGCGCCGTCGCCGTCCAGGTCGGCGAGGATCGAGGCGTGCTCGAAGCCGCTCGAGTCGCGGTCGATGGACGAGATCGACCAGGTGGTACGGGGATCGTCGCCGGGGGTGAGCAGCCACAGCCCGCTCTTGTGGGCGGCCGCCACCATCTCCTTGCGGCCGTCGCCGTCCACGTCGCCGGCGGTGAGGAAGCGGCACAGCTTGTCGTCGAGGCTGGCGATGAGGAAGCCGGCCGCGGGGTCGGTGTCGGCGTCGTAACGGCGGATCTCCACGCGGCCGCCGGCCACCGCCTCCACCGCCACGTACAGCTCGTCGGTGCCGTCGCCGTCGACGTCGTCGACCAGGATCTCCTTGGCGTGGCGGCTGCCCAGGTCGGCGACCTCGGTGCGGCCCTCGCCCTTGGCCGGCACGTAGCGCACCACCGAGCCCGGCTGCTCGGTGCCGTCGAGCTTGTTGGGAAGGCTCGGGGTGGCGTAGATCTCGACCACGCCGTCGCCGTCCAGGTCGCCGACCTCGATCTCGTGGACGAAGGTGTCGGGCTCGCGGTCGAGCTCGGTCACCTGCCAGCCGCTCTCGGTCGGTTTCACCACCGCGACGACGCCCTGGTCGTGGGTGGCCACCGCTAGCTCCAGGACCCCGTCGCCGTCGACGTCGGCGATCTCGACGTCGCGCATCCGGCTGAACTTGCCGCCGAACTCGGCGGTCCACAGGAGCTCGGGCTCCGCGCCGGGGCGCCACAGCTTGAGATGGGCGCCGGTGCCGCCGGCCGTGAGGATGCCGGCCTGGCCCGGCCGCGGCTCGTAGGCCATGGCCTTGTGGAAGACGTTGGAGTCGGGGTCGGAGATCGAGCTGTAGTGCCAGCCGCTGCCGTCGTAGGTGAGGATGCCGAGCCGCGCGGGCTGCGGCACCGGCTTGCCGGAGGCGTCCTGCTCGAGAACCGCCAGAGCGAGCAGCAGGCCCTCCTCGAGGGGCTGCGGCGGGGGCGCTGCCGGGGCGCAGGCGAGGGCGAGACCGAGAAGCGGGATCAGGACGAGCTGCGAACGGTGCATTGGTCACGTCTCCAGAGTGGGAATGCCGCCGCGCGGCGGACCGGGACATGGTAGCGGATCGTGCGCGACGTCGCCAGCGGGGGTGGGACTCTTTGGGGCTGCAGTTTTCGAGAGCTCGCGGGCGTCACGGCGTCACCGATCCTCGTGGTCGGGGTTGCCTCCGAGCTCGTCCGTGGCGTCGGACGCCCCGGCCGATCTCGGAGATTGGTTTCACTGTCAGTGCCACTGCCACTGCCACTGCGACCGTCGCTGCCGCTGTCCCTGCGGAGTTCGTCGGGCACGGACGCGGACGCGGACGCGGACGCGGGAAAGGGAGGGGGCAGTGATAAACTCCTGCCTCCGGGGAGGGTGTTGCAAAGATGAAACAGCTCATCGCTCTGTCGTCGGTCGTCGTGCTCACCTTCATGATGCTCACCTGCAGCGGCGATCCCGTGGTCGAGGAAGCGGCCGGTGAGCTTCCCGACGGCCCGCACCCGGTGATCGTCGTCGCCGTCGACGGGCTCAGGGCCGACTGGCTCGGCTGCTACGGGGGGCCGGAGCTGACCCCGGCCATCGACGCGTTGGCGGCCGAGTCGGTGCGCTTCGACTCCGCCTGGGCCCAGGCCCCCGAGATGCTGCCGTCGCTGGCGGCCCTGCTGTCCGGGATGTACCCGACCAGCAACGGCCTGCGGAGCCCGGGCGACGAGCTCCAGGCCGAGGCGGTGACCCTCGCGGAGCTCGCGAATGGTCTCGGGATGACCACGGCGATGTTCGTGGAGGGCCGGCCGGGGGGCGCCGATTACGGTCTCGCCCAGGGCTTCGGGTCCTACCAGGTGGTGCCGACGCCCGGCGTCGACGCCATCGACTGGATGGGCCGCAACGCCGCCGAGGACTTCCTGCTCGTCATGGCCGGGTGGGGCTCGCGCGCCCTCGAAGAAGCCGCCGAGATGCTCGGCGACGAGGGTGCCGTCGACCCCGGCCGGATCGCCGAGGTGCTCGCCTCGCGCGGCAGCGACGATCCGGAGCTGTTCGACGACGCCGAGCTCGCCCGGGTCCGCGACTGGTACGCCGCCTGGGTCCAGGTCGTCGACCGCTTCGTCGCCGGGCTCGTGGCCGAGCTCGGCGCCTCGGGTCTCGACCGCCGCGCCACCCTGATCCTGGTCGGGACCAACGGCTTCGCCCTCCAGGAGCACGGCGACCTGTTCGGCGAGACGGTGTACGCGCCCGCGACCCGCGTGCCGCTGCTCATCCGCCTCCCCGGCGGCTCGTCCCCGGTGGTGGTCGACAACGTCGTGGAGGTCCTCGACCTCATGCCGACCGTGGCCGACCTGCTGGGCGCCGAGGTGCCGGCCGCGGTCCAGGGCGCGAGCCTGTTGCCGGTCATCGAGGGCACGTCGACGCCGCCCTACGTCGCCTTCGGCGAGACCCCCCAGGGCGCCGGCCAGCGCTTCGTGGCCCTCGCGGGCTACCGCGCGGTGGCCACCGGCGACGAGCTCGAGCTCTTCCACACCGCCGTCGACCACCTCGAGCTCGAGAACCTGGCCGCGGCCGAGCCCGACAAGCTCGCCAAGCTCGCGAACGACCTCGAGGCCTGGTCCAAGATGGTCGCCGCCACCAGCCTCGACCCGGAGCTGCGCACCGACGCCGAGCTCGACGACGAGACCCTCAAGCAGCTCAAGAGCCTGGGGTACATCCAGTAGGCGATCCCAGGGCCTTGAGACCAGCCGGCTTCGAGGTCTCGCCGTGGATGAAGCAGACGGGCAAATTATGAATTATGAATTTTGAATTATGAATTTCATCGCAGCCGTCTTACGAGCGCGCTCCTGAACCTGGTGCGATGTCATTCATAATTCAAAATTCATAATTCATAATTCATAATTATCTTCGTGCCTGGTCCTTCGCGTACATCTTGTGCCACTTCTTGACGATCTTCTCGATCCCGGCCTCGACCTTCTTGGACATCTTCTGGGGATCGTCCGGGATCGTCCCGCTCAAGGTTCCGCGCCAGACCAGGGTCTCGGTCTTGGCGTCCCAGATATCGATGACCAGGGTCCCCGCCTCGTGGACGATGGGGGTGGTGGTGGTCATGCCGCCCATGCCGCCCCAGTAGGGGTCCCAGTACCAGCCGGGGCCGTAGCCGTAGCCCCAGCCCACCGAGGTGCTCATGAAGCTGACCTCCTCGCTGGCCTCGCCGTAGTAGGTGACGTAGAGGTCGGGCTTCGATCCGACCTCGGTCAGGCCGGCCCTGGTGAGGTGGTACTCGACGGCGTTCTTGATGCGGGAGTGGATGAAGGGGTTGTTGTCGCTGAGCGAGGCCTCCGGGGTCTCGCCCCAGGCGAAGGTCTCGTAGCTCTGGAAGTCGGCGGTCCGGTCGTAGTCGACGTAGACTTTCTGGGCCGCCGCCGGGGCTGCGACCAGGACGAGAACGATGGCGAGTCCGACGAGCTTGTGCATGGCGTCCTCCTCAGTGCCGCTTGTCCGCATCTTTGGTGTGCATCTTCTTGTAGGCCTGGACGATCTTGTCGATGGACTTGTCGATCTTCTTGACGGTCTTGAGGGGATCGTCTCCGATCGACTCCACGGCGGTGTCGCGGAACACCGCCTCCCGGGTGCGCGGGTTCCAGATGTCGATGACGAGCATCCCCTTCTTGAAGTCGGTGGAGATGGTCCCGGAGGCGATGGCCGGCGCCCAATACGGCCCCCAGGACCAGCCGGTGCCGTAGCCGTAGCCGAAGGTCGCGCTCATGGTCTGAGTCTGGGTGTTGCTGGAGGTGTGGTAGGTGACCTTGAGGTCCGGGTTTTCCGGGTCTTCCTTCAACCCGGCCTTGACCAGGTAGTACTTGATGTTGTTCTTGATCAGGCCGTCGACCTCGGGGTAGTCGGCCTTGAGGGAGGTGGTGTCGGTGTCCACCCACGCGAAGGTTCTGAACGACGTGAAGTCGGCGGTCGTGTCGTAGTCGACGTAGACCTTCTGCGCCATGGCGGGGGCGCTGGCGAGGGCGAGCAGGACGACAGTGGCGACGATGGCGCGGCGTCTCATGGCGTGTCCTCCGGATTGATGGACTGATCCCTGACGGGCAGGAAACGTACCACGGATCGCGTCCGGCGTCGCCCGATCAGCTGCCGGCGAAGATGGAGCTGCCCTCCATCTGCTGCGGCCGGTCGATGCCGAACCACTCGAGGATGGTCACCGGCAGGTCGATGATGTTCGGGTCGCGGGCCGCGATGTGGCGGCTCGAGAACAGGGTCCCGGGGACCAGGTCGCGGGCCATGGAGTGGTCGCCCGACCACGCCCACGGGTTGAGGTTGACGATCTCCGGGCCGGTCGCGCCCATGAACGAGGTCGACGAGTTCCGGTAGCCCGGGGTGTAGCCCACCAGCAGCTCGGCCATCTTGCCGACCTGGGGGCCCCGGTACATCTCGTCGCGGTCGTAGACCTTGGCGATCGGCCTCTTGCCGGTGTCGCCGTCCTTGACGGCCTCGAGCTCGCGCTTGAGCTTGGCCGCCAGCTCGCCGGCCCTGGCGGGCTCGACGATGCCGTCGCGCTCGCGCCCCTTGAGGTTGAGGTACAGCGCATTGAAGCCGATACCGTAGGCCGCGGTGCGGCTCCAGTCGATGTCGAAGATCGAGGTCTCGGGCTTTCGCTCGGCGCCCGGTTTGACGGCGAGCCAGCCGTTGTCGCGCAGCCAGGTGTTGAGGTGGAACTGGCGGCCGAACTGGGCGAAGCCGTGGTCGGAGCAGATCAGCAGCAGGGTCTTGTCGTCCACCGCCGGCAGCACCTTGCCCACCAGCTTGTCCATCTCGGCGTACAAGTCGAGGATGTAGCCGGCGAAGCGGGGGTCCGACTCGGCGTGCATGGGGTGGGTGGCGTCCATGTTGCGCCACAGCATGTGGGCGTCCTGGTCGGTGGACGAGACGTAGAAGTAGAACAGGCCGGTGTCGAAACGCGGCCAGAGGTGGTCGAACAGGGCCATCCGCTCGCGGAGCACGAGCTCGGCCTGGCCCACGTACTCCTCGTCGTTGAGGACCCTGTAGTCGAAGGCCTTGGTGTCGCAGGGCAGGCCCTTGGTCCAGAAGGCGCCGATGTCCCGCGCGATCTCGGCGCCGAGCTCCGCCGGGTAGGTGACCGGACCGGCCTGGTGCACAGGGTCGATGTTGATGGGGGTGACGTAGAGCCTGAAGTGTGGGCTCACCTCCTTGAGGAGGAAACGGGCGTTGCCGCGCACGGTGCCGATAATCGGCAGCAGCTCGAACTCGAGGGACACCCACGGCGAGTACTGACCGCGCTTGAGCAGGACGGTGTGGCCCTGGATGTCGAGCCGGACGCCGTCGGCCACCGGGTCGAGATAGGCCGTGAAGGGGATCTTGGTGGTGTTGACATACGGGTCGCGGCTGTCGTCTTGCAGCGTCTTGAGACCGTTGACCGGTCCCAGCAGGTTGGCGCGCACCTCTCCCGAGCGGACCTCGACGTACTGGACCGTGCCGCCCTCCATCCCCGGGTAGTCCTCGAAAGGATCCGAGGTGAAGTAGCTGAACATCCCGTAGGCGTCGGTGAGGTCCGGGGTGCCCATGCCCGAGATGGCGAGGGTCGCGGTGTCCTCCACCGGGTAGTTGGTGGGGATCTTGGAGACGAAGGCCGGGATGCCGCGCTCGGTGAGGTAGGACCAGAACGGCGTGCCGTGGCGGAGGTTCTTCGGCCCGCCGCCCTTGATGGGCAGGTGGACGCCGCCCACCGAGAACACCACGTCGGGCTCGGTGTTCTCGAAGATGGAGAACACCGGCAGGTAGGTGGCCGGGTCGCGGGTCACGAAGTCGGTGATGCCGTGGCCGCCGGGGGACATGCCGGTGATGAAGGTCGACCACGCCACCGGGCTCAGGGCCGGCATGGTCGTGCCGAGCTTGGTGAAGCTACCCATCTCGGCGAGCTTTTTGAAGTTGGGTGCGCGACCCAGGTCGATGAGGGCGCGGATCAGGCCCGGGTCCATGCCGTCGAGGCCGAGCACGATGACCCGGCGGTCGGTGGTCGAGCCACCGCAGCCGGCCAGCGGCGCCATGCCGGCGGTGGCGGCGCTGCCGGCGAGCATGCGGACGAAGTCGCGGCGGTCGACGCCGCTGCTGTGATTCGGACGTTTCACTCGGGACTCTCCCTCGGCACCGCGGTCGATTCTTGAGAATCGGTGTCGCTCCTACCGGGAGGTACGACACAACCGTCGGCGAGGATATTCCTCGCCTTCGGTCCCCGCAACCGCGCCTCGCCGCCCCCGCCCACGTGGATTCCACCGCGAAGGCGCGAAGAACGCCACGACATCGCAGGTTGACGAAGAGGCGTAGAGGCGCGAACTCGAGGTTGCGACGGCTTGGCGAGCTTGGCGTCTTGGCGGTTCCGATCGACAACGATGCACAGGCGACACCGGGCGGAACGGCGGACGCGCTAGAATACGCCGCGTCGCCGCCCGGGCGGCGGGATGGAGCGCCGAGGATGGCCAAGGACACAACCAAAGACCGTTACCGCGACACCCTGCAGCTGCCGCGGACCGACTTCTCCATGCGCGCCGGGCTGCTCGAGAAGGAGCCACGCTTCCAGCAGCGCTGGCAGGACATCGGGCTTTACGAGCGCCAACAGGAGCGGCCGCACCCGGCGGGGCCCTTCGTCTTCCACGACGGGCCGCCCTACGCCAACGGCAACATCCACATGGGCCACCTGATCAACAAGATCCTCAAGGATCTGGTGGTCCGGAGCCGCCAGATGGCGGGCCACGAGGTGCGCTTCGTCCCCGGCTGGGACTGCCACGGCCTGCCCATCGAGCACAAGGTGATGAAGGAGCTCGGCGCCAACGCCACCGAACTCGGCACCATGGAGATCCGGCACCGCTGCCGGGACTACGCGGCCTCGTTCCAGAAGATCCAGGCCGGCCAGATGATCCGGCTCGGCACAACCGGCGACTACGACAACCCCTACCTGACCATGAACCCGGCCTACGAGGGCGCGGTCCTCGAGGTCTTCGCCGCCCTGGTCGGCAATGGGCTGGTCTATCGCGACCTCAAGCCGGTCCACTGGTCGATCGAGAACCGCACCGCCCTCGCCGAGGCCGAGCTCGAGTACCACGACCGCCGCGACACCTCCGTTTTCGTGCTCTTCGAGATCGAGGAGCCGTCGCGGCTGCCGGCGTCGCTGGCGGCGCCGGGGGGGGAGCGGGTCGACCTCATGATCTGGACGACGACCCCCTGGACCCTGCCCGCCAACCTGGCGGTGGCGGTGGGCCCGGTGGCGGAGTACGGGCTGTACCGCGTCGACCATACCGGGCGGAAGCGGTTGGTGATCGTCGCGGGCGACCTCGCCGAGACGGTGCTCGGCACGGGTGCCGAGCTTCTCGGCCGCTGCCGCGGCGCCGAGCTCGCCGGCGCCGCCGTCCGCTACCGCCACCCCTTCGTGGACCGCAGCTCGCCGGTGGTGACCGCGGACTACGTGACCCTGGAGGACGGCACCGGGCTGGTTCACACCGCCCCCGGCCACGGTCAGGAGGACTACGAGACCGGACTGCGGGAGGGCCTCGACATCTACTGCCCGGTCCAGGAGGACGGCACCTTCGACGACTCCGTACCCGAGTGGCTGTGCGGGGTCGACGTCTGGACCGCCAACCCCAGGATCGTCGCCGTCCTCCAGACCTCGGGGCACCTGTTCCGGCACACCGAGATCGTCCACAGCTATCCCCACGACTGGCGGTCGAAGACCCCGACCATCTTCCGCGCCACCGAGCAGTGGTTCGTGGCTGTGGACCGGGACTTCGGCGACGGCGGCGAGACCCTGCGGCAGCGCGCCCTGGCCGCAGCCGAGGGTCACATCGCATTCATCCCCGAGTGGGGCCAGCGCCGCTTCGCCGGCATGCTCGAGACCCGCCCCGACTGGTGCATCTCGCGCCAACGGGCGTGGGGCCTGCCGATCCCGGCCTTCCACCATGACCGCGGCGTTCTCCTCACCGAGGCCTCGGTGAGGGCGGTGGCGGCCTTCGTGCGCGAGCACGGCTCGGACGCCTGGTTCGCCTCGGAGCCCGGGCAGATCCTCGCCGGCTACGACCCTGCAGGTGACCCCGACGCCCCCGACTGGCTCCGCGAGCAGGGCCGGGAAGGGCTCGTCGGCCTGGTCAAGGGCCGCGACATCTTCGACGTCTGGTTCGAGTCCGGGTCGTCGTGGAACGCGGTCATGCGCGAGCGCGGCATCGGCTTCCCCTGCGACCTCTACCTCGAGGGCTCCGACCAACACCGGGGCTGGTTCCAGCTGTCGCTGCTGCCCTCGCTGGGGATGACCGGCCGCTCCCCCTTCGACACCGTCCTGACCCACGGCTTCATGGTCACCGCCGAGGGCGAGAAGATGTCCAAGAGCCTCGGCAACGCCATCGAGGTCGAGGAGCTGCTCACCCAGCACGGCGCCGACGTCTGCCGCTGGTGGACGGCCTCGTTGAACTACACCCACGACATGAAGGTGGACTGGGAGTTCTTCCGGGTCGCCTCCGAGGAGTACCGCAAGGTCCGCAACACCCTGCGCTTCATGCTCGGCAACCTGGCCGACTTCGACCCGGCGCGCGACCGGGTCGAGCTGTCGGACGACGACCGCACGAGCCTCGACTGGTGGGCCAGGGGGGAGCTCGCGGCGCTCGTCAGGACCGTCCACGACGGCTACCGCGGCTACCAGTTCAAGCGGGTGGCCGAGGCCATCTTCGACTTCTGCAACGACACCATGAGCGCGGTCTACATGGCCGCGGTCAAGGACCGCCTGTACTGCGACCCGGCCTCGGGCCGCCGCCGCCGCCGCACCCAGACCGTGCTCTGGGACATCGCCACCGCCGTCATCCGGATGGCGGCGCCGATTCTGGTCCACACCGCGGACGAGGCGTGGCTGGCGCTGCACGGGCTCGACGAGTCATCGAGAGACTGTGTCCATTTGGAGGCGCTGCCGGAGGTCTTCGACCGGCCCGCGGACGACCGCTGGTCGGGGGTCATGGCGCTGCGTGCCGAGGTGTTGAAGAAGCTCGAGGCGGCGAAGGTCGAGCCCGGCATCAAGAACACCCTCGACGCCGGCATCGAGGCGGTGGTGACGGCCGAGACGGCGGCCCGGATCGAGCCCTTCGCCGCCGAGCTCGCCGACCTGTGCGGTGTCAGCCGCTTCTCGCTCGCCATCGGCGCCGAGCCGGCCGTCCGGGTGGCGGACCTGCGCGACGAGCCCCGCTGTGAGCGCTCGTGGAAGCGCGACGGCACCGTGCGCGAGCGCTCCGACGGCGGAATGCTGTCGGATCGCGACGCGGCGGTGGTCGGGGTGGCGTGAGCGCGCTCTGGCGCGCCGTCGCGTTCCCGATCCGCCTCTACAAGCGGTTCATCTCGCCCTTCATGCCGCCGGCCTGCCGCTTCGAGCCGACCTGCTCGGTCTACGCCGCCGAGGCCATCGAGACCCACGGCCTGGTCGGCCTGTGGCTGGCGGTGAAGCGGATCCTCAAGTGCCATCCGTTCCATCCCGGCGGCTACGACCCGGTGCCGCCGAAGGGCGGTGCGGCGGGTCCGGGGGCGGACGCGGATCCGAAGCCGTAACCGGACCAAACTCGTGCCCGTGCCCGTGCACGGACGCGCATGAGGATGCGGCGGGGGCTACCCGCGGTGGGCGTCGAGCCACCGCTCCATGGCCTCGAAGACCGGGCGGCGGTCGAGGAGCGGCTCGTTGAACAGCTCGTGGGCGTAGCCCTCCCACTCGATGTACTCGACCAGAGGTGCGGGCGCCGCGGCGACCCACGAGCGGGTGGCCTCGGGGTCGGTCAGACGGTCGGCGCCGGCCTGCATGACCAGGGCCGGGACCGCCAGCTCGGACGCCTCGGCGAGGGCACGGCGCTGGGCGTCGAGCACCGAGGTGACCCACCGGGCGGAGACCTTGCGGCTCACCAGTGGGTCCGACCGGTAGGCCTCGGCGACCTCGGGATCCCGGCTCAGGAAATCCGGGTTGGCGTTGCTCGGGAAGGCCATGCGGGGGGCGAGCCCGGACAGCAGCCTGGACGCCGCGGCGAGCACCGGCGACGGGCGCGAGTCGGGGTGGATGCCGAGAAACGGCGAGGACACGACCACGCCGTCGAGGCCGGGGGGCTGATTGCCGGCGTAGAGCAGGGTCACGAGGCCGCCCTGAGAGTGGCCGACGATGAAGATCCGCTGCCCGGGGTGGCGGATGCGGACCAGGCGATGGCCGTCGCCCAGGTCCGACAGGTACTCGTCGAAGCTTCCGACGTGCACCCGCTGGCCCGGACTGTGGCCGTGGCCCCGGTAGTCGAAGCCGTAGCAGGCCCAGCCGCGGGCCACGAAGTGGCGCACCGGGTTGAGGTAGCGCCCCGAGTGTTCGGCGAGGCCGTGAACGAAGAGCAGCGCCCCGTCGGGATCCCCCGGCGGCGTCCACGACTGCCAGTGCAGCGCGAGCCCGTCATCGGTGGCGAGCGTGCCTTCCTCGTGGTTCATCGCCTTTGCTTCCCCCTAGTGCCAAATGGTAGCCAACCCGAGGGGAAACGGGAAGTTGGCGGGCGTGCCGCTCAGCGGCTGGTGAGCACCTGCCGGACGGCGGTGCGCCAGCCGGCGTAGAGCTCGTCGCGACGCTCGGCGCTCATGGCCGGCTCGAACAGGCGCTCCCGGCGCCAGCTGCCCTCGATCTCGTCTGGGCCGCGCCAGAAACCGGCGCCGAGCCCGGCCAGGAACGCGGCGCCGGCGGCGGTGGTCTCCACGAGCACCGGCCGCACGACCGGAATGCCGAGGATGTCGGCCTGGAACTGCATGAGCACGTTGTTGGCGGCGGCTCCGCCGTCGACCCTCAGCTCGCTGATCTCCACCCCCGAGTCCCGGTTCATGACGTCGACGACGTCCCGGGTCTGGTAGGCGATGCTGTCCAGGGTGGCGCGGACGATCTGGTCGCGGCCGCTGCCCCGGGTCAGCCCGACCACGGCGCCGCGGGCGTGCATGTCCCAGTAGGGGGCGCCGAGGCCCGCGAAGGCCGGCACGACGTACACGCCCATGGTGTCGTCGACCCGGGCGCCGACGGTCTCGGTCTCGGCGGCGGTCTCGACGAGGCCCATGGCGTCGCGCAGCCACTGGACGGCGGCGCCGGTGGTGAAGATCGAGCCCTCCAGAGCGTAGGCGGGCCGACCGAGGGCGTCACAGCAGACCGTGGTCACGAGGCCGCCCTCGGACCGGGTCGCCGTGTCGCCGGTGTGGAGGACCACGAAGCTGCCGGTGCCGTAGGTCGCCTTGACCATGCCCGGCCGCCAGCAGGCCTGGCCGTAGAGGGCAGCCTGCTGGTCGCCAGCGATGCCTGCCACCGGAATGCCGGCGGGCAGCGAGCCCAGCTTGCGGGTGCGGCCGAAGACTCCGGCGCTCGGCAGCACCTTCGGCAGCATCGCGCGCGGCACGTCGAAGAGCTCGAGGAGCTCCGATGCCCAGCGCCGGCGGTGGATGTCGTAGAGCATCGTGCGCGACGCGTTGGTGGGCTCCGTGGCGTGGACCTCGCCTCCGGTGAGCTTCCACAGCAGCCAGCTGTCGACGGTGCCGAAGAGCAGCTCGCCGGCCTCGGCCAGGCGCTGGCCGTCGGGCACGTGGTCGAGGATCCAGCGGATCTTCGAGGCCGAGAAGTAGGGGTCGAGGACGAGGCCGGTGCTCTCACGGACCCAGCTCTCGTGGCCCGCGGCGCGCAGCCGCTCGCAGATCTCGGCGGTCTGGCGGCTCTGCCAGACCAGGGCCCGGTGCACCGGACGGCCGCTGCGGCGGTCCCAGACCACCGCCGTTTCGCGCTGGTTGGTGATGCCGACGGCGGCGAGCTCGGCGCCCTCGATGCCGGCCGCGGCCACCGCCCGCTCCGCGACCTCCAGGGACACCCGCCAGATCTCCTCGGGGTCGTGCTCGACCCAGCCCGGCTTCGGGTAGTACTGGGTGAACTCCGAGGTCGCTCGGCCGAGCACCGAGCCGTCGTGGCCGACCACCAGTGCGGTGGTTGCCGTGGTCCCCTGGTCGATGGCCAGCACCGCTCTCGGCATGTCGCCTCCCTGTCGCCTTCGATTCTCGCCGAGCCGCCGGGAAAGTCCAATCTTCCGCGTCCGCGTCCGAAATCAGCCCCCCACCCTTGTTGCCCCGGGGAGACACCGGGGAAGTAACACGACACCGGTTTCAGAAGACCTCCTCGACCAAGCAGGTCCCCGAAGGTGTTACTTAGGGGGGGTCAGCGATCAGCGATCAGCGATCAGCGACC
>DATHSO010000155.1:0-12464 GCA_035464095.1 Candidatus Methylomirabilota bacterium
CAGACATCCCCGACCAAGTCCGCGGGGGTGTTACTTAGGAGCGACAGCGGCAGCGACCAGCGGAAGCGGGTCAGCGGCAGCGGCAGCGGCAGCGGCAGCGCGGGCGAGCCGCCTCGGTTTTTCGAGGTGGCGCTCGGCGGATCGGCGCGTCCGACGCGCCGCCGCAATTCTTCCGACGAATTGCTGCGCTACCATGTCCCCCTGCCCGTCGCCACGGGCCGGAGGTTGTCCATGCGCGGTTGCCGTCTCATGATCGTGGTCCTGGCCTGCGGGCTCGGTGCGCAGCCGGCCCTCGCCGCCGAGCCCCGCCCCTTCACCGTCCACGACCTGGTGGCCATGCAGCGCGTCGCCGACCCGCAGCCGTCGCCCGACGGGACCCGGGTCGCCTTCACCGTCACCACCATGGACCTCGAAGCCAACCGAGGCCGCAGCGACCTGTGGCTGGCGGCGACCGACGGCAGCGGCGCGAGCCGGCTGACCACCGACCCGGCGTCGGACTCGAGCCCGCGCTGGGCCGGCGACCGCTGGCTGTACTTCCTATCGGCCCGCTCCGGCTCGAGCCAGGTGTGGCGGATCGCCGCCGACGGCGGCGAGGCCGAGCAGGTCACCGACCTGCCCCTGGACGTCGAGGCCTTCCAGGTCGGCCCCGGGATGAAGGCCCTGTACCTGGGGCTGAGGGTCTTCCCGGAGTGCTCCGACGCGGTGCCGTGCACCGTCGACAAGCTCGCCGCCGAGGCCGAGCGCACGACCAGCGGCCGGATCTACGACCGGCTCTTCGTGCGCCACTGGGACACCTGGAAGGACGGTCGGCGGGCCCACGTCTTCCGTCTCGCCCTGGGCGAGGACGGGCGGCCCGCGGGCTCGCCGGTGGACCTCATGCCGGGCCTCGACGCCGACTGCCCGACCTACCCGTGGGGCGGCGCCGAGGACTGGACGGTGTCGCCCGACGACCGCCAGCTGGTGTTCACCGCCAAGGTCGTGGACGGCTCCGAGGAGGCCTGGTCCACCGACTTCGACCTCTGGCTGGTGCCCACCGACGCCTCCGCCGGGCCGCGCAAGCTGACCACCGCCAACCGGGCCTGGGACGCCGCGCCGGCGTTCTCGCCCGACGGCAGCCGCCTCGCCTGGCTCGCCATGGCCCGCCCCGGCTACGAGGCCGACCGCTTCCGGGTGGTGGTCATGGACTGGCCGGACGGCGAGCGGCGGGTGCTCACCGAGGCCTGGGACCGCTCGCCCCGGGGCCTGGTCTGGTCGCCGGACGGCGCGGCCCTCTACGCCTCGGCCGACAACGTCGGCAACCACTCGATCTTCCACATCGACGCCGCCTCCGGGATGGTCCAGGCGCTGCTCACCCGCCACAGCAACACGAGCCCCCGGCCCCTGCCCGACGGCCGCCTGCTGTTCTCCCGCGACAGCCTGACCTCGCCGGCGGAGCTCTTCGTGAGGCCCGCCGACGGCTCCGAGCCGCTGCAGATCACCGACCTCAACGGCGAGCGGCTGGCCGCCATCGGCTTCGGCCCCTACCGCCAGTTCTCCTTCGTCGGCGCCCACGGCGACGAGGTCTTCGGGACCTTCATCGAGCCCGTGGACCGGGTGCCGGGCCGGAAGTACCCGCTGGCCTTCCTCATCCACGGCGGGCCCCAGGGCACCTTCGACGACCACTGGCACTACCGCTGGAACCCCCAGGTCTACGCCGGCCGCGGCTACGCGGTCGCCATGGTCGACTTCCACGGCTCCACCGGTTACGGCCAGGCCTTCACCGACGCCATCCGGGGCGACTGGGGCGGCGCGCCCTTCGAGGACCTCATGAAGGGCCTCGACGAGGTCCTGCGCCGGCACTCGTGGATCGACCCCGAGCGGTTGGCGGCGGCCGGCGCCAGCTTCGGCGGCTACATGATCAACTGGATCCAGGGCAAGACCGACCGCTTCGCCGCCCTGGTCTGCCACGATGGCAACCTCGACGAGCTCATGGCCTACTACGACACCGAGGAGCTCTGGTTCCCGGAGTGGGAGCACGGCGGGACCCCGTGGGAGAACCCCGAGGGCTACGCCGAGCACTCGCCGATCCACCTGGTGGGCAACTGGTCGACCCCGCAGCTCGTCGTCCACGGCGCCCTGGACTACCGGGTGGTGGACACCCAGGGCATCGCCACCTTCAACGCCCTGCAGCGCCGGGGGGTGCCGTCGCGGCTGCTCTACTACCCGGACGAGAACCACTGGGTGCTCAAGCCGCTCAACTCCATCCAGTGGCACGAGGTCGTGCTCGGTTGGATGGACCGTTGGACCCGACCCGAAGCCGGCGACTGACCGCCGCCGGCGCCGGGAGGTCGCGGCGGGCCTTTAGTGTTGATATGATGAGCTGCCGCGGAGGATGACGTGATCATCACCTGTCCAAGCTGCGAGACCCGGTACCGCTACGACGAGCGGCGCTTCGACGGCGCCAGCTCGAAGCAGGTCAAGTGCACCTCCTGCGGCTCCACCTTCGAGGCCCTCAACCCCGCCTTCGAGCCGACCAAGTCGCACACCGCGGCCCGGGTCGAGCCGCCGGGTCCCGAGCCGCCGCAGCCCGAGCTCGAGCCCAGCGGGGCCCTGCCGCCCCTGCCCACCGATCCCCGCTACTCCCTGGCGGTGATCGCCGGAACCCAGGCCGGGACCGTGTTCCAGATCACCAGGCCGCGGGTCAGCCTCGGCCGGGGCTCGGCCATGGACATCCAGATCCGGGACTCGGAGGTGTCGCGCCGGCACGCCGTGATCGAGATCCGCGACCCGGTCGTGACCCTCACCGACCTCGGCGCCACCAACGGCACCTGGGTCAACGCCGCCCGGATCGAGTCCACCGAGCTCCACCACCAGGACGAGTTCACCCTCGGCTCGACCACCCTGATGCTCATCGTGACGCCGGTGCACGCCGGCCGGTGAATCGGCTCGCGCCATTCTGGCGCGGGATCGAAGCCGGCGTTGCTGAGTCGAGGTCTTGATTCCGGCACCGCGCTTGCTTAAGGTCCACGTTTGGAAACGACGACACGGGCCGGGTCGGAGGCCAGCCTCGGAGCCCGGCGACGGGAGCGACCCATGATCGAGGTGGAGAACCTGAGCAAGGTCTACGTCGACGTTCCGGTGGTCGACGGGCTGTCCTTCTTCGTACCGGAGGGACAGGTCCTGGGTTTCCTCGGTCCCAACGGCGCCGGCAAGACCACCGCCATGCGGATGATCACCGCCTTTCTGCCGCCAACGTCGGGCCGGGTTGTCGTGGCCGGGGTCGACCTCGACGACGACCCGGTGGCCCTGCGGCGGGCCATCGGCTACCTGCCCGAGAACGCGCCCCTGTACCCGGAGCTTCGGGTCGACGAGTACCTGCGCTTCCGCGCCGACGTCGAGGGCGTGCCGAGGGTGGAGCGGGCGGCCCGGCTCGACGAGGCGGTCGACCGGTGCATGCTGGGCGAGGTGCGGCGGCAGGTGATCGGAACCCTGTCCAAGGGCTACCGGCAACGGGTCGGGCTCGCCGGGGCACTCATCCACTCGCCGCCGGTGCTCATTCTGGACGAGCCCACGGTCGGCCTCGACCCCAACCAGATCATCAAGGTGCGCGAGCTCATCACCGAGCTCGGCCGCGACCACACCGTGGTGCTGTCGACCCACATTCTGCCCGAGGTCGAGCAGGTCTGCGAGCGGGTCTTCATCATCGACCGCGGCCGCATCGTCGCCGACGGCACCCCCGACGCGCTGCGTTCCAAGCTCCTCGGCAACCCGGGGCTCCAGGTCGAGCTCGGCGGCGCCGGCGACGCCGCTGCCGAGGCCCTCGGCCGGCTCGAGGGCGCGGTCGCCGTCGCCCCGCGGGGGCCGGGGCGCTTCGTGGTGGAGCACGAGCCCGGCGCCGACCTCCGGGAGGCGGTGTACCGCCTCGCCGTGGAGCGCGGCTGGGTGCTGCTCGGCCTGACCCCCGAGCAGACCACCCTCGAGGACGTCTTCGTCCGTCTGACCACCGCGGAGGGCGCGCCGGCGCCGGCCGCGGCCCCGGAGGTGTGACATGAAGGCCCTGGCCGCCATCGTCCGCCGCGAGCTCATCGCCACCTTCTCGTCGCCCCTGGCCTGGATCGTCATGGCCGCCTTCCTGCTCCTGCAGGGCGCGCTCTTCGTGCTCATCGTCGGCTATCTGAGCCAGCCCGGGCAGTCCTCCATGTCGATCCTGCAGGCCTTCTTCGGCGGCACCATCTTCTTCTGGTTCTTCCTGGTGGTGGCGCCCCTGATCACCATGCGGCTGGTGGCCGAGGAGCGCCGCTCGGGGACCATCGAGGTGCTGCTCACCTCGCCGGTGACCGAGGGCCAGGTGGTCCTCGGCAAGTTCGCCGCGGTCCTGCTGTTCTACCTGGTCCTGTGGCTGCCGACCCTGGTCTACGTGCTGATGGTCAAGGCCCAGGCCGACATCGACTGGGGGGCGGTGGCGTCGTCGTACCTGGGGGTCGCCCTGTTCGGCGCCCTGTTCGTGTCCCTGGGCCTGCTCGCCTCGACCCTGAGCCGCAACCAGATCGTGGCCGCGGTGATCGCCTTCACCGGCCTGATCGTGCTCTTCGCCCTGCCGCTGCTGCGCGGCCTGCTGCTCGGCTCGTCGGGGCTCGCCGCCGTCATCGACCACGCCGACCTCTGGCAGCACATGGCGGACTACGCCAAGGGCATCGTCGACACCCGCCACGTGGTCTACGAGCTGTCCCTGGCCGTGCTCTTCCTGTTCCTCGCCACCAAGAGCCTCGAGCTCTCCAAGTGGAGGTAGCCCCATGAGACGGCAAACCCTGCGCCACGGCGCCGCCGGCGTCGCCGGCACGATCCTGGTGGTCGCCCTGGTGCTCATGGCCAACTGGCTCGGGGCCCGGCACTACCAGCGCTGGGACTGGACCTCGAGCCGGCTCTACTCCCTGTCGGACAAGAGCCTGAATCTGGCGAGCGCTCTCGACCAGGAGGTCGAGGTGGTGGTCTTCATGGTCCCGGGCGGGCCGCTGTATGACCAGGTCCACGAGCTGCTGTCGCGCTACCAGGCGGCGTCGCCCCGGATCACGGTCGAGTACATCGACCCCGACAAGGAGCCGCTCAGGACCACCCAGCTGGCCGAGCGTTTCGGCGTCGGCATGGCCGACACGGTGGTCTTCACGGTCGGCGACCGCACCAAGTACGTGACCTCGGAGCAGATGGTGGACTACGACTTCTCGGGCATGCAGTTCGGCCAGCAGCCCACCGTTCGCGCCTTCAAGGGCGAGGAGCAGTTCACCTCGGCGATCCTGTCGCTGGTCGCACCCGAGGTGCCGAAGGTCTACGTCGTGACCGGCCACGGGGAGGCGTCGATCGAGCCCGCGCCGGGCGGCAGCCAGGCCGAACGCAGCCTGTCGATCCTGGCCGACGCGTTGCGCCGCGAGAACATGGAGACGGAGAGCCTGAGCCTGCTCCCCGGCGAGATCCCCGAGGACGCGAAGGTCATCATCATCGCCGGTCCGACCCGCGCCTACACCGAGGCCGAGGTTGCCGCCCTCGACGCCTTCCTCGACCGCGGGGGGCGCCTCCTGGTGGCCCTCGACCCCTTGATCGAGCCGGACGGCTCCATGCGCCCGACCCGGCTCGAGGCCTTCCTCGCCGAGCGTGGCGTCACGGCCGGCGACGACCTGGTGGTGGACCCGTCGCGCAAGCTGCCGTTCTTCGACCTGTCGGCGGTCTACCTCACCGACTTCGCCGAGCACCCCGTGACCCGGGGCCTCGACGGCATCGCGGTCCTGTTCACGGTCACCAGGTCCCTGACCGGCGACTCCGACGACGCCCGGGTGGTGGTGGAGACCACCGCCGACGGCTGGGGGGAGACCGACCTCGGGATGCTCCTGCGCGGCGAGCCGGTGAACTACGACCAGGGACCCGACACCCCGGGCCCGGCGGCGGTGGCCGTGGTCGTGGAGGGCGAGGCGACCGCCGCCGAACCGGCCGACGAGTCGGCCCCCGGGGACGCCGCCGCCACCTTCCGCCTGGCGGTCTTCGGCGACTCGGACTTCCTCACCGACCTCGACATCGCCAACGCCGGCAACCAGATCCTGGCCGTCAACGCGGTCAGCTGGCTGGCGGAGCGCGAGCTCGCCATGGGCATCCCCCCGCGCGACGTCGAGCAGCTCGCCTTCTTCCTCGACCGCCGGCAGATGCGAGTCATCGCCGTCGTGGCCCTGCTGGTGATGCCGGGCGCGGCGATCGTCGCCGGCCTCCTGGTGTGGCGCCGCCGGCGCCACTGACGGCAAGGAGGAGGGGACGACCATGCGGGGCACCAAGCTCATCGTCCTGGCGCTGGCGGTCGTGGCCGTGGGCGCCTTCATCGTCCTCTGGGAGCGTCACCAGCCGACCAGCGAGGAGCGACGGCAGCGGGCCGACCGGGTCTTTTCCGGGCTCGAGGCCGACGAGGTGGTTGCCGTCGACCTGACCACCGGGCACGGGCCGGTCAGCCTGAGGAGGGGCGACGACGGCGGGTGGCGGCTGGAAGCGCCCGTCGAGTTTGAGGCCGACGAGGTCTCGGTTCGGTCCCTGCTGCGCTCCCTCGAGGCTCTCGAGGCCGAGCGCGAGCTGCCCCTCGCCGAGACCTCCCTGGCAGACCACGGCCTGGAGGAGCCGGCGTTCTCGGCTGTGCTGGTCGATGCGGACGGCCGGCGCTTCGAGCTCGCGGTCGGTGAGGCGACCCCTCTCGGTGACCGCCGCGCGGTGCGTCGGGACGGCGGCGACGAGGTGATCATCACCACCGGCGCCTTCGTCGCCAACCTCGACCGGGAGCTCGACCACTGGCGATCCCGCGAGGTGGTCGATGTGCTCGAAGACGGGCTCGCCGCCATCGAGATCGACGCCGGTGACGACCGGATCCACGCCGTGCGGGTCGACGGCCGATGGCAGCTGCTGGCGCCCCTCGAGGACCTGGCCGGCACCCGGCAGATCTCGAGCCTGGTGTCCGAGCTCGACACCCTCCGGGTGAGCGAGTTCCTGCCCGCCGACGCGGACCCGGCGGCCCTCGGTCTCGACCGCCCCGAGTACGAGGTGCTGCTGATCCGCGCCGACGGCTCCGATCCCACGACCCTCGAGCTGGCCGCGCCGTCGCCGGACTCCTCACCCGGGACCGTGGTCTGCCGGCGCGACGGCGACGCGATCTTCACCGTACCGGACTCGATCCGGACCCGGCTCGCAAAGGCGCCCGTGCTCTGGCGCTCGTCCGAGGTCTGGCCCTTCGAAACCTGGGACGTGGAGCGGCTGGAGATCGCCGGTGAACGCGCCGCCATCGCCGTCGAGCGGACCGACCTCGGCTGGCAGGTGGCCGGCGGCGGCGAGGCGGACGAGGTCGAGGTGCGGCGGCGCCTCGGGGCCCTCGCCGAGCTCGAGGCCGCCGAGTACGACCTTCTCCTGCCACCGACCCCGGTGCTCGGGAGCGTCACCCTCGGCCTCGAGGGCGACGATGCCGAGCCCGTGGTCTACACCTTCTTCGCGCCCCTGGAGGAGGGCGGGCACGCGGTGGTGAAGGTGAGCGCCCGCGACACGGTCATGGGAGTGCAGGCGGCGCCTGTCGAGTCCATCGTCGGCGACCCCGACGCTCTCCGGTCGCCGGTCGCCGAAAGTCCGGCGACCGGCGAATGACCGTCGGCACGTCACGGCGCTCCGGATCTCGGATGATCGCCGCCCGTCAGGCTACAATGCAACGACCATGGAGAGCCAGGTGACCCAGCCGGTGTGGCGGGAGCGCTTCGACGACCTTCGCACGAGGCGGCCCGGCCTCGCCCAGCGGGTGTGCCGGCGGCTGCTCCTGGACATGCAGCGGCGGGGCCTCATCGACCTCGACGGCATCGACGAGGAGATCGCCGTCGCCCTCAAGCTGTCGGCGGCCTCGTCCCCGGTCGACCCCAACCGCCCCAAGCCGCGGCTGCCCAAGCAGAGCCGCAACGCGCTGTATGACATGGCCCTCACGTACGCGGAGCGCCACCTGTCGGCGGACGAGATCACCACCACGATCATGCTGACCGAGAAGCGCGGCCTCGCGCTCGAGGTCGCGCGCCTCGCCGAGGACGCCGACACGCCCCTGGAGCACCTGCGGGACAAGGTCCACGAGTTCCTCGAGTTCGCGCCCGGCGAGGGCTCGTCCCTGCCCGAGGACGTGATCGGCACCCGGGCGGCTCTGGTCCGGCGGCTGCTCACCGACCACCTGGATTTCATCGCCGTCGCCAAGCGCTTTGTGCGGGTCAGCGACTTCGGCTGGGTCCTGGACCGGATCATCCCCACCGAGGGCCAGCAGGGTCGGCTCGGCGGCAAGTCGGCGGGGCTGGTGCTCGCCCACTCGATCCTCAAGCAGGCCCGCTACGAGGGCCGGCTCCCGGTCGAATACAAGATCCCCTCGTCGTACTTCCTGCCGTCCAACGGCGTGCTCGAGTTCATCGAGTACAACAACCTCGAGGAGATCATCAACGTCAAGTACAAGGCGATCGACGAGGTCCGCGACGAGTACCCCCTGGTCGAGCGGCTGTTCAAGAACGGTGCCATGCCGCCGACCATCCACAACGGCCTCGAGGAGATGCTGCGCACCATCGGCGAGCGGCCGCTGGTGGTGCGCTCGTCGAGCCTGCTCGAGGACCGCATCGGCCACGCGTTCTCGGGCAAGTACAAGAGCCTTTTCATTCCCAACAAGGGCCCGCTCGAGGCGCGCCTGGACGCCCTGGAGAACGCCATCGCCGAGGTCTACGCCTCGGTCTTCCACCCCGACCCCATCGAGTACCGGCGCAGCCGCGGGCTGATCGACTTCCAGGAGCAGATGGGGGTGCTCATCCAGGAGGTCGTGGGCCGCGAGGTCGGGAACATGCTGCTGCCGGTCTTCGCGGGCGTCGCCTTCTCGCGCTGCGAGATGCGCTGGTCGACCAGGATCCGCCACACTGACGGCATGGCGCGCCTGGTGCTCGGGCTCGGGACCCGGGCCGTGGACCGGACCGTGGACGACTACCCGGTGCTGGTGGCCCTCGAGCAGCCGACCCTGAGGGCGGTTCAGCAGCCGGACGAGGTCTTCCGCTACTCCCAGGGCGAGGTCGACGTCATCGACCTCACCAAGGGCCAGTTCGAGTCGATTCCCATCGACGCCTTCCTCAAGCGGGTCGGGCGCAAGCTGCCCAACATGAACCGGATCTTCTCCATCTACAGACACCGGCAGATCCTGCCCATGGTGGGCCTCATGGCCCAGGTCGAGCCCAGCGAGCTGGTGGTGACCTTCGACGGCCTCGTCAAGTCGACCTTCCCGGGCGCGCTCAAGACCATGCTCGACCTGCTCGAGGACGGCCTCGGCGAGCCGGTGGACGTCGAGTTCGCCCACGACGGCAACGACCTCTACATGCTCCAGTGCCGGGCTCTGAGCCTCGGCTCGTCCGCCCACCGGGTGCCGGTGCCGGCCAACATCGACACCGGCGACCAGATCTTCTCGGCCAACCGCTACGTCCAGATGGCGCAGGTCACCAACATCGAGTACGTGGTCCACATCGACCCCTGGGACTACGAGAAGCTCCCGACCCGGGACGACATGCTGCGGGTCGGCCGCGCGGTGAGCGCCCTCAACCAGTCCCTGCCGGCGAGGCGCTTCATTCTCATGGGGCCGGGCCGGTGGGGCAGCCGGGGCGACATCCGCCTCGGCGTCCCGGTGACCTACTCGGACATCAGCCACACCGCCATGCTGGTGGAGGTGGCCCGCCAGCGCGGCTCGTACCTTCCCGACGTCTCCTTCGGCACCCACTTCTTCAACGACCTGGTGGAGTCGCAGATCGCCTATCTGCCGGTCTACCCGGACGACGCGCGGGTGGTGTGGAACGAGGACTTCCTGGGCACCTCGGCCAACGCTTTGGCCGAGGTCCTGCCCGCCTTCGCGGACCTCGCGCACGTGGTCCGGGTGATCCACGTCCCCACCGAGTCCGGCGGCCGCTTCCTGCACGTGGTCATGGACGCCGAGGCCGACCGCGCGCTCGCCTTCCTCGCTCCCGCGAAGTAGAACGGGCCGCCGAAGCGGCCCGTTCTACTTCGCGGTAAATGGCTGAGGTATGAGAGGCTCTTGCCCGGCGCCTCTCGAACTCCCAACTCTGAACTCTGAACTCTGAACTCTGAACTCTGAACTCTGAACTCTGAACTTCCCTCACGCCCAGCCGCGCAGGTGGCAGGCGGTGGCGACCCGCTGGATGGCGATCATGTACGCGGCGTCGCGCGTGTACTCGCCGGTCTCCTCGGCGAGGTCGGCCACGGCGTTGAAGGCCTTGGTCATCTTCTGGTCGAGACGGTCGAGGACCTCCTGCTTGGGCCAGAAGAAGTTGGTGTTGCACTGCACCTGCTCGAAGTAGGAGCAGGTGACGCCGCCGGCGTTGGCCAGGAAGTCGGGGATCACGAAGATGCCCCGCTGCTTGAGGACGGCGTCCGCCTCCGGGGTGGTCGGGCCGTTGGCGCCTTCGGCGACGATTCGGACGTTGGCGTGGATCCGGTCGACGTTGTCGCCGGTGATCTGGTTCTCGAGCGCCGCCGGAATCAGGATCTGGACGTCCTGCTCGAGCCAGGCTTCGGCGCCGAGGCGCTCGTAGCCGGCTTCGGCGGCCTTGTCCTTGTCGATTGTGCCGAAGCGGTTGGTGATCGAGAGCAGGAAATCGGCGTCGATGCCGTCGCTCTTGCGGTAGGTGTAGGACACCTGGTCGTCGTTGTCCCAGCAGGACACCGCCACCACCGTGGCGCCGAGCTCGATGAGCTTCTTGGAGGCGTACTGGGCGACGTTGCCGAAGCCCTGGATCGAGGCGCGGGTGCCCTTGACCTCGAGCCCCTTGCGCTTGAGGGCCTCGCGGACCGTGAAGACCACGCCATAGCCGGTGGCCTCGGTGCGGCCCAGGGAGCCGCCCACCTCCACCGGCTTGCCGGTGATGACGCCGGGATAGTGGCCGCCGGCGAGCTTCTCGTACTCGTCGAGGATCCACACCATGTGCTGCGGGTTGGTCATCACGTCGGGCGCCGGCACGTCGTTGACGGGACCGATGTTGCGCGCGACCTGGCGGACCCAGCCCCGGCACAGCTGCTCCTGCTCGCGGGGCGACAGGTTGTGGGGGTCGCAGATCACGCCGCCCTTGCCGCCGCCGAGGGGGATGTCGACCACCGCGCACTTCCAGGTCATCCAGGTGGCGAGGGCCCGCACTGTGTCGATGGTCTCCTGGGGGTGGAAACGGATCCCTCCCTTGGCCGGGCCACGGGCGTCGTTGTGCTGCACCCGGAAGCCCTTGAAGACCCGGACGGTGCCGTCGTCCATCCGGATCGGAATCGTGAAGTGGTACTCCCGTTGGGGCCAGCGCAACAGCTCCCTGATGCCGTCGTCGAGCTGGAGCAGCTCGGCGACCGCGTCGAACTGCCGTTGGGCCATCGTGAACGCGTTGAACTCGGTGCTCATGATCTCTCCCTCATGGTCCGACCGCATCCCCGGGTCGGGGCGCAGTTCGTGGGGGTTATACGCTGCTGGAGGGTGACGAGTCAAGGCACCGCGTGAAAACTTGCACATGGCCCGCGGGGACCGCTATGCTCGAGCTTTCCACCTGCGAAGGAGGCGACCGTGGACGACCCTCGGACCCACGAAATCGACGGCCTCGAGCTGGAGCGACTGGCCCGCGAGGTGGAGGCCGGTGGTCCGGTCGTCCTGACTCGCCACGGGGTGCCGGTGGCGGCGATGGTGGGCGTGGCCGGCCTGGGCCGCCTGATGCGGGAGCGCGAGTTGCTGCGCCGCCTCGCCCTCGGCGAGCTGGAGAGCGCGGCCGGCGAGGGCGACGAGCTCGCCGCGGTCCTCGAGGAGTGCCGGCTGCTGCTGGAGGCGACCTGAGCTTCCGGGTCACACCGTCCGCGCGGGCCGAGCTCGTCGAGGTCGTGGCGCGGCTCGGACGCTCCGATCCCGAGCGTGCGGCGCGGTTCGTCGCCGAGGTCGAGCATCGGCTCGGGGCCCTGGAACGCGGGACCGAGGATGCGCCCGAGCTCGCCTCGCCGTGGCGCTCTGCCGGCGCCGGCGAGGGGCATCGGCTGTACGTGCGCGAGCGCACTGACGGCCTGTGGCTGATCGCGGTCTGGCCCGAGCCCGACGTGCGGTCCGGGTTCTGAGGGCGGCGCGGGTCCGGGACCGCGTCGCCTCGAGGCGAAGGGAAGCGGGGAGGCGACCCACCCGCGCGTCCCGGAGGCGCTGATCGCTGCCGCTGGGCGCGGGGCCGTGCGTCCCGGGGCACCGGCCTTCTGGGCCGCCTTTGGCGTCCCAGCGTCGATGAGCCGGCGCGGTCGCGCGAGAGTGACGGGGAGGGCTGCGACCGCGCCGTCTCATCGAGCGGCGGCCTACCTCGTTGCGGGAGCGGATGCACCGGAGCGCGCTGCCCGTGGAGTGCCCGGTAGCGCCATTGTGCGGCAGGCGCTGCCTGCGGGGAGGGCATTGGGAGCAC
>DATHSO010000156.1:0-4144 GCA_035464095.1 Candidatus Methylomirabilota bacterium
CCACAACCCGCGCCCGGGCCGGCGGCGTCAGCCGCCGGCGGCGGCGTTGCGCCGGGCGAGCTCGACCACTTCGAGGAAGTCCGGCTCGTCCTTGAGGGACTCGAAGTCGCGGTCCGCCGCGAGTGCGTCGCCGTCCGCGTAGCCCAATGCCACCGCCTCCCGGAGCTGGGCGAGCGCCGAGCTGCGGTCTCCCCTCAGGGCCGCGATCCCGGCCAGGGCGCACAGCGCGTCCAGGGTTCCGGGGTGGTTGGCGCCCAGGGCCTGCCGCCGGGCGTCGAGGACGCCGCGGTGGATCGCCTCTGCCTCGTCGAGCCGGCCCTGCGCCGTGTAGAGGATGGCGAGGTTGTACTCGGACGACAGGGTCTCCGGGTGGTCGGGGCCGAGCACGTCGCGCTTCGCCTCCAGCGCCCGCCGGTGCAGCACCTCGGCCTCGTCGAGCCGCCCCTGGCGCTCGAGGACCACGGCCAGGTTGTTGGTGGAGGACAGGGTCACCGGGTGCTCGCTGCCGAGGGTCCCGGTCTGGATGTCGAGCACCTCCCGGAACAGGTCGGCGGCGTCGTCGAGCCGGCCCTGGTAGAAGGAGACCACCGCCAGGTTGGTCAGGGACTTGAGGGTGTCCGGGTCGGAGGGGCCGAGCAGCCGGCTGCGCAGCGACAGCACCTCGGCGTGCAGGGCCTCGGCGTCGGCGTAGCGCTGCTGGTCCACCAGCACCACCGCCAGGCTGTTCATGGTGGTGATGGTCTCGCGGTGCTCGGCGCCGAGCACGCGTCGCTGGGCCTCGAGGGCTTCGCGCAGCAACGCCTCGGCGTCGGCGAAACGGCCCTGTTCGATGAGGACCCAGCTGAGCCTCACCTGCGTCCACAGAGCGTCCGGGTCGGTGTCGCCGACCCCGGACCGCTGCCGGTCCCGGACCTCGGTGAGCAGCCGCTCCGCCTCCTCGAGGCGCCCGAGCCGGTAGCTCAGCAGGCCGATCAGGGCCTCCGATCGGAGGGGCTCCCGTTCGTCCGCGCCGGCGGCGCTCCAGCGGATCTCGGCCGCGAGGCGGGCGTGCTCCATGGCGGGCTCGTAGAGCCCGAGCCGGTCGTAGGTCTCCGCCAGGGTGTGCTGGAGCCGGCCGGCGACCAGGGGCTCGTCCGCGAACCTCTCCCTGACGGCCGCGCCGGCCGGGGCCAGGATGGCGGTGTCCACCAGCCGGCGGCCCACCTCCGTACCGCTCACCTCGAGGGTCGCCTGCCGGAACAGGGCCGCCGCCGCCTCCGGTTCGACGCCGCGCGCGGAGGCCGCCGCCGACACCCGCTGCTCGACGTCCTCGAGGAGCTGCCGGCCCACCTGCTGGGCGTCGACCGAGGCCAGCATGTCGGCGAGGAAGGACGACACCTTGGCCGCGGTCGCCGCCTCGCGGCGGGCGTCGGCCTCGGCCGCCCTCGCCCGCACCAGCCCGGAGGCGATGCCGACCATGCCGGCCACCACGGCGAGCAACGCCACCGCCGCCGCTACGGCTGCGGCGCGGTGGCGCTGCGCGAACTTCGCCAGCCGGTAGGACGCGGACGGGCGGCGCGCCAGGATCGGCCGTGAGGTGAGGTGGCGCTCGATGTCTTCGGCGAGCGCTGCAACGGTGCCGTAGCGCCGGTCCGGGTCCTTCTCCAGGGCCTTGCCGACGATGGTTTCGAGGTCGCGGTCGAGCCTGCCCGGGGGCCGGCCGGCGAGCTGGAGCGGTCGCGGCGGCTCCTCGCAGATGATCCGGACGGCGTTGACCAGGCTCGTGCTGGTGAGGTCGTAGGCGCGGGTGCCGGTGAGCATCTCGTAGAGGATCATGCCGAGGGCGTAGACATCGGTCCTGACGTCGACCGCGTCGAGCTCGTTCCGGGTCTGCTCCGGGCTCATGTAGGCGAGGGTGCCGCGCAGCGAGCCGACCTCGGTCATCAGGCTGACCGCCTCCAGCTCCGGGTCGGTGATGCGGGCGAGGCCGAAGTCGAGGATCTTGACCGCCGGTGCCGCATTGGTGATCGAGACCGGCCGGTCGGCGTCGTCGCTGACCATGATGTTCGCGGGCTTGAGATCACGGTGGATGACGCCGCGCTGGTGGGCGTACTGGACCGGCTCGCAGATCGACCGGAAGAGCCGCAGGCGGTGGCCGAGCTCGCCCGGAGAGGACAAGGACGGCCGGCCCTCGAGCCAGCGGTTGAGGGTCACGCCGCGGACCAGCTCCATGGCGAAGAAGTCGTGCCCGTCGTCGGTGTGGCCGGACTCGTAGATGGCCGCGATCATGGGGTGCCGGAGCCGGGCCAGGGTCTGGGCCTCGCGGTGGAAGAGCCGGGTGTGGAGGTCGTCCACGAGGTGGCTGCGCCGCATGACCTTGAGGGCCACGCGGCGGTGCGGCGACTGCTGCTCCGCCTCGTACACCACCCCCATACCGCCCTCCCCGAGGAGGCTCACCAGACGGTAGTGGCCGATGGCGCCGTCAACCGGGGGCCGCTCGCGCGGCGCCCCGGCGGCGTGCCCCATGGACAGGGTCAGGTCGAGCTCGGGGCGGTCACGGTCCATGGAGGCCTCCGGAAGGCACGGGCCGCGGTTCACGGGGAGCGACGGGTGTAAAAATATGCACTATTGAGCAATCATTATGCACGAGGTGACCGGAGTGTGTCCACCCCGCACATCCGAGGCGCTGCGGACTGCGGCCGGATACCATGGGAGGTGCAGCCATGGGTGGGCGAAACGACGACGGCGGAGCGGGGCGCGGAGCCGGCACCAACCGGTTCTCGGTGCTGCGCCGCGCCGTCGCGGGCGCCCTGGGCCGGGGCGGTGTCGTCACCGGCGAGCTGCCCGAGGACCTGCGCCCCCGCGCCCTCGCCATCGTCGAGCGGGGCGCGGCCGGCGAGCCCCTGGGCCGCGAGCTCACCCTGCTGTCCTACAACATCAAGCGCGCCGAGAGGGCGAGCCGGGTGGCCGAGTCGCTGCGTCGTGCCGTGGAGTCCTACCGGCCGCAGGTCGTCCTGCTCCAGGAGACGCCGGTGGCCTTCTTCCGGGAGGGCGCGGCGGCGGAGCTGCTCGCGGGCCGCCACCTGTTCTTCGCGCCCTTCCACCGGGTCGAGGGCGCCCAGCGGCGCTACCCGCACCCGCTGTACGGCCAGCTCACCGCGACGACCTCGCCCATGACGGGGCACCGGGTGGTCGAGCTGCCCACCGTCAACCCCGCCACCCTCGGCCCGGCCCACACCCTCACGCGCATCGCGCTGTACGCCGAGCTCGAGACCGCCGACGGCCGCCGCCTGGGGCTGGTCAACGTCCACAACGAGCCGTTCGCCCGGCGCCACCGGCGGGTGCTCCAGCACCGCGCGTTCCTGGACGTGGTGGAGCGGCGCGCCCCCGACGTTGCGGTGTGCTGCGGCGACTTCAACCCGAGCGCGAGCCAGCGCGGCGAGCCCGGGATCCGGCTGCTCGAGGCCCACGGCTTCGGCAACGCCTTCGCCCGCCGCTGGCGCACCCTGGACACCTGCCTCGCCCGCGGCCACGCCGGCTTCGCCGAGGCCCGGCGGCTGCGCCTTCCCGGCTCCGACCACCGCCCCATCCTCGTCCGCCTGCTGCTGTGACCCGTTCCCGTGCCCCTGCCCGTGCCCGTGCCCGATGTCAGTGACAGTGGCAGTGGCAGCCGCAGTGGCAGTGATCAGTGTCGGGCCCGGTCGCTGCCGCTGGCGCTGCCGCTGGTTGCTGCCGCTGGCGCTGATCGTCGCTCCGGGTCTGACTCCGTCTCCGAACCACTCACCACGACTCACGACTCACGAGTCGTCCCCCCAAGCCCCGGCCGCTCCGTCGACCCCGTCCGGCGCCACGTACCACTCACGGGCCGCCGCGGCGGTCGCACCGACGATCAGCACCGCCGCCACAATGAGCATTCTGGCCTGCCCACCGGTCATGGAGCACCCCCGCACCGTTCTCATCCACCGTAGGCCCATCGCCCCGCGGCTGCAGTACCCGCGGTCACAGGAGCGGCGCGACCGTAAGCGCGCGGTGCGCGAAGCGCACCAGCAACCGGACCCGGACCGGGACCCGGACGCGGTTGCTGATCGCTGCTGCTGGTTGCTGACGCTGGTCGCTGCCATCGGGAACGGGATCGGGATCGACCCGATCCGGGGTTCGGCGCTGC
>DATHSO010000157.1:0-12031 GCA_035464095.1 Candidatus Methylomirabilota bacterium
AGCTCGCTCCAACCGCGGATCACCAGCCACGAGCACCTGGAGCGGACGGTTCGGCTGACCGCCCTGGCCGACGCCGCCGTGGCCGGGACCCTCGCCGAGCTCGCGATGGACCGCTACGACCGGGGCCTCGCCGAGCGCAGCCTGGGGGAGGGTTTGGTCAGCTCGACGGTGAGCCAGGTCGGCCAGCACGAGGTCGAGGTCGTGGCGCTAGCGAGCGTTCGCGGTTGGCGGGCCACCGTCGTCGCCCGCGTCGACGTCCAGCACGGCCCCCGCGTGCTGCGCTGGAATCGCTACCTCTCCCCGCAGTGAGGCGGTCCTCGATGCGGAGGCGGGGAGCCGTCGCAGGCATCGCAGCTCACCGCAAAGCCGCAAAGGCGCAAAGACGCGAAGCCATCGCACCGTCGCAATCAACGCAGAGGCGCAGAGGCGCAGAGCCATCGCAGGACAAGGCCATCGCAGCCATCGCAGTCCAACCAGTTCACCGCGGAGAACGCAGAGGACGCAGGGGGGCCGCAGGGGCCGTCGCTCTGGAATGACCGAGCAAGTGCCGCCGGTAGGATCGTCGCGTTTCTCCCTCTCAGGGCCGTCTGCGATGGCACTTCGAATGGTGGCGATGCCAGCGATCTCTGCGACGGGCACCCTGACTCTGCGTTCTCTGCGGTGATGTGCGATGGTCGCGTTGGCCTCGAGTCTCGGCGGCTCGGCGCGTCAGGTTGCTAACATGCGGTTGGCGGGATCGCGGCTCTCGCCGACCGAGGAGACCCGGATGGCGGCGTGCTCGCCGACCGGGCAGCGGTTCTCGCACAGGCCGCAGCCGGTGCACAGCTCGGGGTCGACGAAGGGCTGCTGGACCTCGATGGTGCGGCCGTCCCGGGTGCGGACCTCGGCCGGCTCGAGCCAGATCGCCTTGGGCGAGGTCGGGCACATCTCCTCGCAGACGATGCACGGCACCGCCATGGCCCACGGCAGGCAGCGGCCGCGGTCGACGAAGGCGGTCCCGATCCGGACCTCCGCCGGACCGCCGATGGCCTGCTTGGCGGCTGCGGTCACCGGGACCAGCGCCCGGGTCGGACAGACCTCGGTGCAGCGGGTGCAGGACGGCTCGCACCAGCCCCGCCGCATGTCGAGCACCGGCGTGAACAGGCCCTCGACCCCGGTGGCGCCGAGGTCCGAGCCGATGACGTTGGTGGGGCAGGAGGCGGCGCAGGCGCCGCAGGTGACGCAGCGGGCGAGGAAGGCCGCCTCGTCGAGGGCGCCCGGTGGGCGAATGGCGTCGGCGTCCCGCGCCTGGCCGCCGCTGGTGGCGCGCAGCACCGGCGCAACGGCGGCGGCGGCGACGGCGGCGACCAGGAAGCGCCGGCGGCCCACGTCGAGGGGTTGCAGCGGCATGGCCGCCCCGGACCCGGGGGGGGCGTAGACCAGGGCGTCCTCGGCGCAGCTGCCCAGGCAGTTGAGGCAGACGTGGCACTCGCTCACCCGGTGCTCGCCCAGGGGCTCGTCGGCGCCCTGGCAGGCCATGACGCACAGGGTGCAGCCGGTGCAGTCGCCGTGCCCGGTGCGGCGGATCCGCACCGGGGCGAGCCGCGCCACCAGGCCGAGCAGGGCGCCCAGGGGGCACACCCCGCGGCAGTAGAAGCGGGGCATCCACACCGACAGCAGGAGGACGGCCGCGAGCAGGCCGAAGGCGACCCAGCCGCCCGGCGTGATGCCCCCGAACCACAACGGCCGCAGGCCCGACGCGACCCCGCGGTGGAGCAGGGGGATCGGGTCGAGCCAGCCCACGTGGTTGGCGCCGAGGGCGGCCCAGACCAGGAGCACCGCCAGCACCAGATACTTGACGGCGAACCACCGTCGGTAGCGGTTGATCTTGGGCCGCTTGCGGCGCTCGGGCCCGGCGATCCAGGACACCGCGTGCTGGAGGGTGCCCAGGGGGCAGATCCAGCCGCAGAAGAAGCGGCCCAGGAAGGCGGTGGCGGCGAGGACGACCAGGCCGACCCAGGTCCAGGCGGGGATCGTCCAGTCGGCGAGGGCGGTGCCGACGCTGGTCAGGGGGTCCATGGCGAGCAGGAACGAGGCGACGTCCCCGGGAACCCGGGTCACCGCCAGGCCCAGGAAAAGCACCACGAACGTGACCAGGAACAGCACCTGTGTGGCGACCCTGAAGTGGCGCGCGCGGACCTTCATCGTCAGACCGTGGTCGCCACCGAACGCCAGTCGACCGTGCCGAGGCGGCGGCTCTCCGCCATGGCCAGGTACGGCAGCTCGGCGGGGCCGAGGCCGAGCAGGCTGGCGCCCCAGGCGTCGGCGGCGACCGGGTCGGTGGCCACCGCCACCAGGTCGTCGTGTCGCACCAGGTCGAGGGAGCCCCCGGTGGGCCCTCCCGTGGTGAGAACCCGGGTCGCGTCGATGACCGTGAGAGTCGGCCGGAAGGCCACGCCGAGCTCGGCGCAGACCTGGTCGAGGCGCTGGTGGAGGCCACCCCTCGGCCCGACGATGGCGCCGAACCAGTTCTTCATGCCGAGGGTGCCGCGGCCCAGGGAGTGGTGCTTGACCACCGGCACGTTGATCACCTTGTCGGCCTCGGCCAGGGGGCGCAGCACCTCCCACGGACCGAGGACGGCGCCGCCCAGGTCCAGGCGCACCGTGCCGGTGTTCTTGGGGTGGGCGATGCCGGCACCGGCGGCGCGGGCGGCGTCGGCGATGCCCGAGCGGGCGAAGACCCGCTCCGGGTCGTGGACGCTGTTGTCGGCCACGACCACCGACGAGGCGCCGGCCTCGAAGCACAGGCGCGCCAGCTCGGCGACGACCTCGGGGTCGGTGTTGGCGGCCTGGGCCGGGGTGCGGTCCCAGGCGCAGTTGGGCTTGATCACCACTCGCTCGCCGGGCTTGACGAAGGCGGCCATGCCGCCGACGGCCGCCACCGCCCGGGCGACGTTGTCCCGCGGTCCCCGGCCGCCGGCGATGGCCATCCTCGCCGGGGCGGCGGGACCGAGCCGCCAGTCCGGGGCTACGGCGGAGACCTCGGCGCTGGGCGGGCGATGGCGCCCCGGCCGCCCGACCAGGGCGAGCCCGAGGGCTGCCAGGGCCGCGCCGGCCAGGGTCGCGGGCCCCCAGCGGGCGAGCAGCTCGCGTCGACTCGGGTCGGCCGGCTGGTACGGATCGGAACCACTCTCGCGCATCCACTCAAGTGTAGCTCGTCCACCGAGGGTTGCGGCGTGAGCAAGGCGAGCGGCGGGCCGGGAGCCTGGAGCGGGGGGTTCGAAGCCGGCCCGCCGCGCCGCTCCGGTGGGACGACCGGCGCCGCGCCGGGTTGACTGTGCTACCGTTGCGAACGCGGGCGGGACGCGATCTCAACTCGAAGGGGGTCGGGTGGTTCCCATCAAGGCCCGGAACGGTGATCCCGGCGGCCTCGGCGAGTCGAGAAATAGGCGACTCCAGGCCGCTGTTCTGCCTGCCGAGGACGGAAACCCGATGTCGCTTCGAATCGCCAGAATGAGACGAACGCTCCCCCTGCTCGCCGTTGCAGCCCTCTGGCTCACTGCGGCGGGGCCGGCCGCCGCGCAGCTCGCGAACCAGGTGCCGGAGGAGCTCCAAGAGGTCGGTGTCGAGGAGCACCTCGACGCCAAGCTGCCCCTGGACCTGGAGTTCCGCGACGAGCACGGCCAGGTGGTGAAGCTCGGCGACTACTTCGACGGCGACAAGCCGGTGATTCTGACCCTGAACTACTACAAGTGCCCCATGCTCTGCGGGCTCCAGCTCAACGGCCTGCTGGACGGATTGAAGGAGCTCGAGTGGACGCCGGGCCAGGAGTTCGAGCTCGTCACCGTGAGCATCAACCCCCTGGAGACCCCCGCCCTGGCGGCGGAGAAGAAGCAGAACTACATCTCCCGCTACGGCCGGCCCTCGGCGGCGAAGGGGTGGCACTTCCTCACCGGCCGAGAGCCGGAGATCCGCCGGCTCGCCGAGACCCTGGGCTTCGGCTACACCTACGACCGCTCCACGGGCGAGTACGCCCACGCGGCCGCGATCATGGTCGCGACCCCCGACGCCCGGGTGGCTCGGTACCTCTACGGCATCGAGTACCCGCCCAGGCGGCTCCGCCTGGCCCTGCTCGAGGCCTCCGAGGGCGAGATCGGCAACACCCTCGACCAGCTGATCATGTACTGCTTCCACTACGACCCGTCGAGCCGGCGCTACTCGCCGGTGGCCATGAACATCATGCGGCTCGGCGCCGGCGCCACGGCCATCGTCCTCGGGCTCACCCTCGGGGGCTACTGGCTGCGGGAGGCGAGGCGCCGCCGGCAGCGCGACAGGGGGACACCGACCACATGACCTCGACCGCACTCGCACACCTGCTGACCGTCGTCTCGGCGCTGCTGCCGGAGGACAAGGGGGCCACGTTCTGGATGCCGCCCAAGGTCTCGACGGTCGCCCACGGCGTCGACTGGCTGTTCAACTTCATCCTCGCCATCTCGGTCTTCTTCTTTCTGCTCATCGTGGTCCTGATGGTCTACTTCATCTTTCGGTACCGCCACCGGGAGGGGCACGCGGCCGAGCGCTCGCCGACCCACAACCTCGGCCTCGAGATCACCTGGACCGTGATTCCCCTGATCCTCGTGATCGTGATCTTCGTGTTCGGATTCAAGGGCTTCCTCGACATGTCGACGCCGCCCGCCAACGCCTACGAGATCCTGGTCGAGGGGCAGAAGTGGAACTGGAGCTTCACCTACCCCAACGGCTACGTGGACTCCAACCTGCACGTCCCGGTCAACCGGCCGATCCGGCTCGTGATGTCGTCCCAGGACGTCATCCACAGCCTCTACGTGCCAGCCTTCCGGATCAAGATGGACGTGGTGCCGGGGCGCTACTCCAAGGCCTGGTTCGAGGCCACCGAGCCCGGCGAGTACGACCTGTTCTGCGCCGAGTACTGCGGCACCAGCCACTCCGACATGATCGCCCACGTGGTGGTGCACCCGGTGGGCGAGTTCGAAAGGTGGCTCGAGAAGGCCTCGGACTTCCTCGAGACCATGACCCCGGTGGACGCGGGGCGCAAGCTCTTCCAGGTCCGCGGCTGTCAGCAGTGCCACTCGGTGGACGGCTCCGCCAAGACCGGTCCGTCGCTGCTCGGGGTCTTCGGCCACGAGCAGGCGCTGGCCGACGGCTCGACGGTGGTGGCGGACGAGAACTACATCCGGGAGTCGATCCTGGAGCCGCAGGCCAGGGTGGTCGCCGGCTACGACCCGGTGATGCCGACCTACCAGGGGCGGTTGAACGACCGGGAGATCATGGCGATCATCGAGTACCTCAAGTCCCTCGGCGGGACCTCGAGCGGGGAGTAGCAGCATGGCGGTTGACACCCTCACCGTGGACGGCGCCGTCGGCGTCGACCACGCCGACCCGGGCAACTACCTGACCACCGGCCGCGGCGTCCTGTCGTGGCTCTTCACCCTCGACCACAAGCGGATCGGGTTGATGTACCTGGTGGCCATCACGGCCTCGTTCTTCCTGGGCGGGATCTTCGCGCTGCTGGTTCGCACCGAGCTGCTGACGCCGGGCCAGACCATCATGACCGCCGACGCCTACAACCAGATGTTCACCCTCCACGGCGCGGTCATGATCTTCCTGTTCATCATCCCGGGCATCCCGGCCGCCCTCGGCAACTTCGTCCTGCCGCTCATGCTCGGGGCCAAGGACGTGGCGCTGCCGCGCCTCAACCTGGCCAGCTTCTGGTTCTGGATGTTCGGGGCCGTCTTCGCCCTGGTGTCCATCATCGTCGGCGCCGTCGACACCGGCTGGACCTTCTACACGCCGTACTCGACCACCACCAGCACCGCGGTGATCAGCATGACGACGGGCGTCTTCATCCTCGGTTTCTCGTCGATCTTCACCGGTCTCAACTTCATCGTCACCATTCACAAGATGCGGCCGGAGGGGATGACCTGGTTCAAGATGCCGCTCTTCCTGTGGGGCCTGTACTCCACCGCCATCATCCAGGTGCTCGCGACCCCGGTGCTCGCCATCACCCTGCTGCTGCTGATCGCCGAGCGCGCCCTCGGGGTCGGGATCTTCGACCCGTCGCTGGGCGGCGACCCCGTGCTCTACCAACACTTCTTCTGGTTCTACTCCCACCCGGCGGTCTACATCATGATCCTGCCGGCCATGGGCATCATCTCGGAGCTGGTGTCGGTGTTCTCCGGCAAGCACATCTTCGGATACCGGTTCATCGCCTGGTCGTCCATCGCCATCGCCCTGCTGAGCTTCCTGGTCTGGGGCCACCACATGTTCACCTCGGGCCAGTCCAGCATCACCAACATGATCTTCTCGGCGCTCACCTTCTCGGTGGCGATCCCGTCGGCGGTCAAGGTCTTCAACTGGCTGGCCACCATGTACAAGGGCTCGATCCGGCTCGCCGCGCCCATGCTCTACGTCCTCAGCTTCCTGTTCCTGTTCGCCATCGGCGGCCTCACCGGGCTGTTCCTGGGCGCCCTGTCCACCGACGTCCACCTCCACGACACCTACTTCGTGGTCGCCCACTTCCACTACGTGATGTTCGGCGGCACCGTGATCGCCTTCCTCGGCGGGATCCACTACTGGTGGCCCAAGATGTTCGGCCGGATGTACTCGGAGCGTTGGGCCCAGGTGTCGGCGCTGCTCATCTTCGTCGGCTTCAACCTGACCTTCTTCACCCAGTTCGTCATGGGCAGCCACGGCATGCCGCGCCGCTACTACAACTACCTCGAGCAGTTCACGACCCTCCACCAGGCATCGACGGTCGGCTCCTACGTGCTCGGTCTCGGCTTTTTGATCATGGCCGGCTACCTCGGCCACTCCCTGTTCCGGGGCAGGCACGCGCCGAGCAACCCGTGGGGCTCGGCGACCCTGGAGTGGGAGACCACTTCGCCGCCGCCGACCCACAACTTCGACCGCGAGTTTTCGGCTGACGATCCCTACAACCTGGACTCCCTGCGCTTCGACCCGGCCATCGAGGGCTGGGTGCGCAAGGAGCCGCGCTCGATCCTGCTCGCCGAAGGCGGGTCCCACTGATGGCCGCGCAGCACCACGAGGAGTGCCACGACCCCCACGTCGCCCACCACTTCGAGTCGGCCGACCAGCAGTTCCAGTCGGCCAAGCTCGGGATGTGGCTCTTCCTGGCCACCGAGATCCTGTTCTTCGGCGGCCTGTTCGTGGCCTACAGCGTCTACCGCTCCAACCACCCGGAGATCTTCGTCTTCGGCCACCAGTTCCTCGACAAGAACCTCGGCGCCTTCAACACGGTGGTGCTGATCTGGAGCTCGTTCACCATCGCGTGGGCGGTGCGGGCGGCCCAGCTCAAGCAGATCAAGCTCCTCAAGTGGCTGCTGGTGGCGACCATGGCCTGCGCTTTCGTCTTCCTCGGGGTCAAGTACGTGGAGTACAGCTCCAAGTGGAAGCACGGCCTGCTGTGGGCGGCGAAGTTCCAGCCGCACCTGGAGGCGACCGTCGGCGACGGCCACGGGGAGGGCGACGCGTCGCACGAGGCCGGCGGGCCGCAGCCCGAGGCCGAGGTCCCGGCGGCCGAGGCGAGCGGCACCGCCGAGGCCCCGGCCGACCCCGACCGGCCGACCATCCCGCTGGCGCCCGATGGGCCCCCCGGGCTCGCCGCCGAGGCGGAGGTGGCCGGCGCCGGCCACGGGGCGCCGATGGCGACCCCGGACATGGCCAAGATCTTCTTCTCCATCTACTTCCTGATGACCGGGCTGCACGGCATCCACGTCCTGGGCGGCATCGCTGCCATGGCCTGGCTGCTGCGCTGCGCCGCCCGCGGCGACTTCGACACCGGCCACTTCACCAGGGTCGACATGGTGGCCCTGTACTGGCACGTGGTGGATCTGGTCTGGATCTACCTCTTCCTGCTGCTCTACCTCATCCACTAGGAGCTCGTCATGGCCGAACACACCGAGCACGGCGTCCACATCGCTTCCCTCCGGTTGCTGGTGGTGGTCCTGATCGCCCTCATGTTCGGGACCTGGCTGACCGTGTCGGCGACCTACGTCGACCTCGGCGCCCTCAACATCTGGATCGGCCTCGCCATCGCCACCGCCAAGGCGGTCCTGGTCGGGCTCTACTACATGCACCTGCGCTGGGACCGGCCCTTCAACGCCTTCGTCTTCATCTCGGCCTTCGCCTTCCTGGCCCTGTTCGTGGGCTTCACCCTCATGGACTCGGCCCACTACCAGGATCTCATCATCCCGGGCTGGCCTGGCCAGTGACCTGAACGCGTCCTCATGACCGCCGCCGCGTCCACCTCCGCCCGGGCCCACCGGGACCACCCCGCCGCCCTCGCCGAGCGCCGCCGGCTCGGCATGTGGCTGTTCCTGGCCGCCCTGGGCATGCTCTTCGCGGGAAGCCTGGTGGGCTTCCTCGTGATCCGGCTCCGGGCCCCGGAGTGGCCGCCTCCGGGCTCCCCCGGACTGCCGCCGGAGTTCTGGGTGAGCACCGGCATCCTCGCGGTTCTCAGCGCCCTGCTGGTCGCCGCGGAGCGCGGGCTCCGGGCGGGCCGCGGCGGGTACGCTGGCCGGCTCCTGGCCGCAGCCGCCGCACTCGGCGCCGCCTTCGTCCTGTCCCAGACGGCTGGCTGGGCGCACCTGGTGGGGCAGGCCCAGCTGCCCCAGAACAACCTCTTCCTGTTCGGGGTCTACGTCCTGACCTTCCTCCACGTGCTGCACGTGGTCGGCGGTCTGGTGCCCCTGGTGTGGGTGGCGCTGCGGGCGCGGGCGGGCCGCTACTCGGCGGACGAGCACAGCGGCGTCAGCGTGGTGGCCATGTACTGGCACTTCCTGGGCGTCGTCTGGATCGGCATCCTGGCCGTGCTCGCCCTCTGATCCCGGTCACCCTGAGCACCGCCGCGCCGCGGGTGGCGACGATCCGCGGCAACGTCGCAACCACGAAGACGCGAAGTCGAAGGATCCCGTTCGGTTTGGGTGGCCGTTCCCAGAACCGACGGCCACCCGACCGGCCGGGGACCCTTCGACTCACCCGTCGGACGGGCTCGCTTCCAAAGAACAACCCCGCAACGACCTTCGTGGGGCGTTGATTTCTCCAGGGTTGACCCCTGAGACCTGAATCCACCTCAGGTACGGGGATGAAGCAGCCGCCAGGTCATGGCGCGGACCTCGTCGAAGAGCCTGAGGGCTTGATCTGCGCGGCGGCGGTCGATGGCTCCGGCGCCGGCCAGCAGTCTGAGTTGGGTGTCGACCTCGCGTGCGGAGCCGTAGGCGATGCGCCAGTGGTAGGCGCGGTCCTTGCCGAACCGGCCCTGGCCCTCCGCGAGATTCGAGGGCACCGACGAGGCCGAGCCCACGACCTGATCGGCCAGGCTCCTGAGGTACGGCGGCAGCTCGGCGACGAGGCTCAAGGCGATGCCTGCCGCGGCGAGGGCCTTCGAGTGGGCCATGAGGTCTCGGAGGGGTCAGTGGCAGAGTCAGTGACAGTGGCAGCGGCAGCGGCAGTGGCAGAGTCAGTGGCAGAGTCAGTGGCAGTGACAGTGGCAGAACCCGAAACGGGGCAAACCCGGAGGCCGTTCGGGAACAGGATCGGGATCGACTCGGTGGTCGTGGCGGCGCGGGAGACTGTCCGCTGTCACTGTGACTGTCACGGCCACTGCCACTGTAAAGCGCCTTCCGGCGGAGCGATTCAGATCCGGAGGACCCTAACGTCCCGGCCAGTACAGCGTCCTCACGTTCTTTCCTCGGGTAGGCGCTACTCGCGGCGTGGCGGTGCTCAGGGTGACAGAAATAGTGTGTGATCGTGAGGAACGGCGGGCAGGGCGACCGTCAACGGCGCAGGGCGGCGGGCAGAGCGGCGAGACCGAGGACGGCCAGGCCCAGTGCCGACGCCGGCAGCCCCGCCCAGGGCAGGATTACCGTGCCCACGAGGAGGGCGGCCGCCGCCGCCCCGAGCTCGTCGGCGGCGAAGGCGAGGCCGGCGCCGCGGCGGCCCGAGCCCTCTCCGGCGAGCTCCCCGAGGCGTGGAAAAGCGGCGCCGGTGATGCCGCCGCCCAGCAGGAGCAGGCACGGCACGACCGGGATCGGCAGCCGGGCCGGCGCGCCCGAGGCGACCAGCAGGGACAGGACCACGCCGGCCCCGAGGAGACCGGGCAGCACCCAGTGGCCGTGGCGCCGGCGCAGCCCGAGCCAGCCGCCGCCGGCGACCCCGGCCATGAACAGGCCGGTGAGGGCCCCGACCTCGGCGTAGACCGACCCCCGGGTGGCCTGCCAGGTGGCGAGGAGGAGCAGCCACCAGCCCATGGACGAGAAGCCGATCACCGCGGCCACCGTCATCGCCCTGACGGGATTTCGGGGCGACGCGGCGACGGCCGCCAGCACTGCCGCCGCGACCGCCAGGCCCCACAGGAGCGGCGTCGGGCTATGGCGCTCGAGGACCGCGCCCAGGCGGACCAGGGACCGGCTCGACCTGGCCTCGTGGAGGCTTGCCGCGACCAGCACCGCGTGGGGGTGGGCGGCGGTGTTCAGAGGAGCCTCGGCGGCGAGCACCCGCGCCTCCAGGGGCCCCTGGCGCTCGGGGTCGACGAGCATCCGCACCAGGGCGGGGTGAAGGGCTTCGGCGAGGCCGGGACGTCCCGCGAGCCGTGCAGCGAGGGCGGCGGGGGCGGTCGTGAGCTCGGCGCGCTCGGCGCCGGCCACGAGCAGGATGCGCTCGCCGGGAATCGCCGTGATCCGGGGGAAGGCCTCCTTCAAGGTCGCTGCCAGCACGTCCACCAGGTGGCCGGCCATGCCGCCCAGGTAGGTGTCGGAGACGCCGACCTCGAGCACCAGCATTCCACTGGGTGTCATGGCCGACCGGCAGCTCCGGAAGAACTCCAGGGTCCGGGTCCGGTTGGCGCGCAGGGTGGTCGGGTCGCCGCCCGCCAGCACCACCAGGTCGAGGTCGCGATGTTCGGCGATGGCGCGCAGCGGGTCGGTGGTCAGGGTGCGCACCCCGGGCCGGTCCAGGAGGGCCCGGAAGTCGGGCCCGTACCAGGCCCGGAGGCGATCGATGAGCTCCGGGTCCTCCTCCACCGCGAGGATCTCGTCCACCGGGTGGCGGACCATCGCCGCCAGAGAGCCGTCGGCGGCAGAGCCCACCGCCAGGACCCGCCTGGGCTCCGGGTGCAGCAGCATGACCAGGTGCGCCCGCAGCTCGGTGCCGTAGGGGTCGGGGACGGTGGCGCGCAGCCGGCCGTTGGCGTACAGGGCCGTGGGCGCGCCCTCGGAGACCGCCAGCCGCTGGTGCCGGGTCTCCGCCCAGCCCCCGAGCGACCCCGGTCGCCCCGACCACTCCCAGGTGGCCCGGGCGAGGACGCCGTTGGCGGGCAGGGCCAGGCCCAGGCAGGCGACGGCGGCCACTGCGGCGGCCACCCGGTGGCGGGGCAGCAGGAGGACGCCTGCCACCACGCCTGTGGTCACCAGGAGGGCCGCGGCGGTGCCGAGAGGGAGCAGGATCGCGGTCAGGACCAGGCCGCCTGCCAGGGCGCCGATCGCCTCAAGCGCATAGGCCCGGCCCGGCCCGCCGCTCCCGAGCTCGCCGGCCAGGAGGGGGAATGCGGCGCCGCCGGCGGCCGCGGCGGGGGCCACCGCCAGGGCCCACAGCCAGGCCGCCCGCAGGGTGGTGAGGGTCTCGCCGGGGGTCGCTCCGAGCAGGGCCGGGGCCGCACGGAACAGCACGATCCCGGCAGCGCACAGCACGAGCACCGCCACCGGCAGGCCCCGGGCGACGCTCGTGGAACCGCCGCGCACGGCGAGCCGGGCGCCGGCGCCCATGCCCGCCAGCCAGAGCGCCATGACCAGGCCCCAGGCGGTCTCCGAGCCGCCCATGGCCGCCATCGCCTCGCGCAACAAGATGGCCTGGGCGACGACGGTGGCCACCCCCAGCATCACCGCCGTGCGCGCCGCCTCCGAACCTGGAATCCTCGACGCCATGAAACCCATTGTCGCTAATCGGAGCTGGGATTGTGGAAACGGCTGCTATTTCTTTTTTTCGACCTCGGTTCGCC
>DATHSO010000158.1:0-27647 GCA_035464095.1 Candidatus Methylomirabilota bacterium
GGCCGTCGCCGCCCGGCCCCCGCGCCGACGCCGCGGAACCGCGCCGGCGGCCGCGCCCGGGCCGGCGAGACCGGTGCCGGGGCGGCTTCTCCCCTGGGCCCTGGTGATCATCGTGGCCGGCGGTGTCGCGGCCGCCCTCGGACTCGGCCTGGTGCCCCTCGAGCGCTGGCTGCCGACCGGCGAGGTGGACGACCCGACGACGGTCGCGATCGAAGCTCGGCCCGCGGCTGCGCCGGCCGGGCAGGAGGTGTCGGCCCTCGACCCGGCGCCGGAGGATCGGCGGGCCCAGTCCGCGGCCCGCAGCCTGGGCGAGGTGGTGCACGAGCTCGACGCCGCCGAGTCCGCCCTCGGCGAGGAGGACCTGGACGGCGCGCTGCGCCACTTCGCCGCCGCGGCGGCGATCGACCGGCACCACCGGGGTGTGGTGTCCCTCGCGGAGTCGCTCATCGCGGCGCTGCTCCGCGACGCCGACCGCGCCTTCGACGACACCGACTGGGAGCTCGCCGGGAAGCGGGTCGACGATGCCCGGCACCTGGCCAGGGGCCTCTACCTCGACACCGCCGTCATCGAGCAGACCGCCCGCCGCCACGAGCTCATGACCCGCTTCGTCGATCTGCGCGTGACCGACCCGGCACCGATCCGAAGTGCCGTCGGGAGAGCGGTTCGGGTGACCCTGACGACCCGCGACCGCCTCCTGGGCCGTCTCGAGGCGGTCCGGGACGGCCGGCTGGTGCTCGCCATCCACAGCGGGCTCGAGGGCGGAGGCGTGAGGTTCTCCAAGGAGATCCCCCTCGAGGAGGTCGCCGAGGTCCGGGTGTACGACGCCGCGCACCCGTCCCGCGTCGTCCTCGACCCCCGCTCGCCGTCCCCCTGATCGCGGTCGAGCCCCGCCGGGGGCTTGCCCGGCCGCCGCCGCTGCTCCATGATTCTCTTCAGGACCTCAGCGCCGGAGGCGCGGTTGCCGCCGGAGCCGGTCGGAGCACGCGGGAGGTGAGATGATGCCGACCTACGTCTTCGAGTGCGTCAAGTGCGGGGAGCGGTTCGAGAAGGTCATGACCGTGGCCCAGCGCGACAAGGCGCGGCCCGTGTGCCCGAGCTGCAAGGGCAAGAAGGTGAAGCCGGTCCTCGGAGGCTTCTTCGCCAAGACCAGCCGCAAGAGCTGAGCATGACGCGCCGAACCGCCGGTGGGCTCCTGATCCTGGCCCTGGCGCTCGGAGCTGCCGTCACTGCCGGAGGCGCCGAACGCGGCGATCCTGACCCGGAGCGGGCGGCCTTCATCCGCGCCAACTACAGCAAGTTCGAGGCCCGCATCCCGATGCGCGACGGGGTCAAGCTGTTCACCGCGATCTACGTCCCCAACGGCGTCGAGGAGCCACTGCCGATCCTGCTCTTCCGGACTCCCTATTCGGTCGGGCCGTACGGCGCCGACCAGTACATGGAAGCGCTCGGACCGACCGAGGAGTTCGAGCGGGAGCGGTTCATCTTCGCCTTCCAGGACGTCCGCGGCCGCTTCATGTCCGAGGGCGAGTTCGTCAACATGCGGCCTCACGTCGAGGGTGAGCGCGGGCCCGGCGAGATCGACGAGAGCACCGACACCTGGGACACCATCGAGTGGCTCGTGGCCAACGTGGCCGGGAGCAACGGCCGGGTCGGCCAGTGGGGGGTGTCCTACCCCGGCTTCTACACCTCGGCCGGGATGATCGACTCCCACCCGGCCCTGGTGGCGGCGTCGCCGCAGGCGCCCATCGCCGACTGGTACTTCGACGACATGCACCACCACGGCGCCTTCTCCCTGGCGCTGACCTTCGGCTTCTTCTCGTCCTTCGGCCGCGCCCGGGACGGTTTCGTCACCGAGTGGCCGGAGCGCTTCGACTTCGGCACGCCCGACGGCTACCAGTTCTTCCTGGACCTCGGCCCCCTGGCCAACGTCGACGAGCGCCACTTCCACGGCGAGATCGCGTTCTGGAACGAGATCGCCGCCCACCCCGACTACGACGGGTTCTGGCAGGCGCGCAACATCCTGCCCCACCTCGACGGAATCACCTGCGCTGTCATGGTGGTGGGCGGCTGGTTCGACGCCGAGGACCTCTACGGCCCGCTTGAGACCTACCGCGCGGTCGAGACCGCCAACCCCGGCATCGACAACGTTCTGGTGATGGGCCCGTGGCGCCACGGCGGCTGGGTCTGGACCGACGGCGAGAGCCTCGGCGACGCGGACTTCGGATTCGCCACCTCCGAGACCTTCCAGGAGCGGGCGCTGCTGCCCTTCTTCCGCCACCACCTCAAGGGCGAGGGCGGGCTCGACCTGCCCGAGGCCTGGGTCTTCGAGACCGGCGCCAACCGGTGGCGCGACTTCCCGGCCTGGCCGCCGCCGGGCGTGCGCTCGGAGCGGCTGTACCTCGACGCCGACGGCTCCCTGAGCTTCGGCGATGCGCCCGAGGCCGAGGCCGCCTCCGACGAGTACCTCTCCGACCCGGCCAAGCCGGTGCCCTACACCCAGGCGATCACCACCGGCTGGCACGCCGAGTACATGGCCGAGGACCAGCGCTTCGCGGCCTGGCGGCCGGACGTGCTGGTCTACCGCTCGGCGACCCTCGAGGAGGACCTGACCCTCGCCGGGCCGCTGGCCGCCCACCTCTGGGTCTCCACCACCGCCGGCGACGCGGACTGGGTGGTGAAGCTCATCGACGAATACCCGGGCCGGCTGCCGGGCCACGACCCCGAGTCGGACGAGCCGGACCTGGGCGGCACCCAGCTCATGGTCCGCTCGGAGGCCCTGCGCGGCCGCTACCGCTCGAGCCTGAGCGAGCCCGAGCCCTTCACGCCGGGCGAGCCGACCCCGGTGACGGTCACCCTCCAGGACGTGTTCCACACCTTCAAGCGCGGCCACCGGGTCATGATCCAGATCCAGAGCAGCCTCTTCCCGATGCTCGACCGCAACCCCCAGAGCTGGGTGGACAACATCTTCGAGGCCGAGGCGTCGGACTTCGTCAAGGCCAGCCACCGGGTCTACCGCTCCGCCGAGCACCCCTCCTTCATCGAGGTCGGCATTCTCGACGGCGCCGGCACTTTCGCCGTCGACAGGCCGCAATGACGACGCACGGGCTCCGGCCCGATGGGGCGGCGTCCGACAGCAGAACGCGGTGAATCGCGAACCGGCGGCACTCGTGAGACCGACGGGACCCGTGGTCAGTCCTGTGGCTCGTCTTGGTCCCTGGAGGTCGTGTCGGGGTGCACTTTGGGCCACCCGACGCCGGGGTCGACCGATCTGACGTGCAGGTCGCGCTGCGGGAACGGGATCTCGATGCCGGCCTCCGCCAGCGCGCGGTTGAAGGCGACGTGGAGGTCGCTGGCCGTGCGGAGCGAGTCGGAGAAGCGGCACCAGCAGCGGGCCGAGAAGTTCAGCGACGAGTCGCCGAAGCCGACGAACAGCGCGAAGGGCTCGGGATCCGACAGCACCATCCCGTGGCCGTTCATCTCCGCCACCAGGAGCTCGATCACCCGCTCCGGGTCGCTCCCGTAGGCGACGCCCACCGGCAGCTCGAGGCGGCGCTTGGTGTCCGACAGGGTCCAGTTGATGAGCTCCGACGCGATCAGGTTGCCGTTGGGGACCAGGACCTCGGACCCGTCCCAGGTCCGGATCGTGCTCGCCCGGATCCCGATCGCACTGACCTCGCCGGATAGGGCCCCCAGGGTGACGGCGTCGCCGACGCGGATCGGCCGCTCGAACATCAGGATGAGCCCCGAGATGAAGTTGTTGACGATGTTCTGCAGCCCGAAGCCGATGCCGACGCCGAAGGCGCCGAACACGATCGCGAGCTGGCCGATCTCGATCCCCGCGGCCGCGAGGGCCAGAAAGGCGCCGATGACCAGGATCGCGTAGTGGATCAGCCGCGACATCGTCGCCGGCACGCCCGGCGGCAGCGCCACGCGGCTCGCGACCTCCTCCTCGAAGAAGAACCGGATGACCCGGGAGATGGCCAGGGCCAGCCACACCGCGACCGCCGCAGCGATCACGCTGCCGAGCGAGATCGTGAGGCTGCCGACCGTGAACGAGGCCTGCAGCGAGCGCCGGATCTCACGGAAGATCGGCGTCCACAGCAGGAACGCGTCGAGGGCCGCGATGAGCCACAGCACGGTCGCGATCAGGCGGAACAGGCGGCGAGAGGCAGCCCGGACCCGGTCGCCGTGGTCTCGGACGATGCGTGACCTCCGGGCCCACCCGCCGCGCAGAACCAACCCCACGATGCCGTCGAGGATCCGGGTCAGGGTCCACATCACCGCGGCGAGGTACAGGCTGAGCATCACCCCGCCGGTGACAACGACCGCGAGGTCGACGAAGCCGAGGAGGTTGGCGACCGCCGACCCGCCGAGGACGACGGTCACACCGGTCACCAGCCGCGATTGTGCCGACGCCCGCTCGGCGGACCCGCGTCCGAAGACGGTCAGGACCGGTTTCGCAACGAGGGGAATCACGACCGCGCCCATGGCGGAGACCCCGAGCCACAGCCACCGGTCGACGGGGTGCACGTCGGGGACCATCGAGGCCAGCCACTGGACGGCGCCGAGCAGTGCCAGGACCACCACGGCGCCCGCCGTTCGGCGCGGCAGCGCGGCGACGGCGAGCCGTGCCAACGCCACGAGGATCACGATGTACAGCACATCGGGCCACGCCCGCGGCGCGCCGGTGTGAAGCGGGATGCCGACCGTGATCGCCACCAGCAGCGCGACCGTGAACGGTGCCCGGACCACCACGTTCTCGGTCGTGCGGTCGCCGGCGCCCTCGCCGGCGTGGCGACGGCGGACCGCTCTCAGCCACAGACCCAGGACCAGCCACAGAACCAGCTGCAGGCCGATGACGCCCGAGCGGGCCTCCAGGTACCGGTGCAGCTGCCGGAGGCGTCTGTCGAAGGTCGACCCCAGCGCTTCGAAGTGGAACCGGTACCCGGCGTCGGGGTCCAGCACTCTCCAGACCGGGAGGCTCTCGGGTCGCAGGAGGTCGATTCCGAACCCGCTGATGCGCTGATCGATGCGCTCGACGGCATCCAACACGTCGCTCCGAAGGGATCCGACACGGGCCTGGGCGTCGAGAATCGGGTCGAGTCGTTGCGTGACAGTGTCTTCGGCCCGGTCGACGGCGTCGAGCGCCTCGCGGATCTGACGTCTGACCGCCGGCGGGTCGTTTCTCTCGGCCGCCGATTCCAGGGTCGCGCCCCACTGCGAGCCGAGGGCCTCGAGCCGCGACCGCGTGCGGGAGATCTCGCGCGACTGGCGTTCGAGCCCCCGCCCGAGAATCTCGAGCTGAGATCCCAGGAGGGCCCACCCGACGCGCTCGTCCTTCAGGACCCGGATCGAGATCGGCTCGAGGAGTGCGTCGGTCAGGCGCTCCTGGTAGGCGTCGATCTCGGCCTCGATCATGGGCAGCGCGGCCGCCGCCGCGTCGACGGCGCTGGTGTCCTCGTCCCGGGGCACCATCCGCTCGATGTCCCGGCGCAGCTCGGCCGCGCGGTCGGGGATGTCGGAGACGTCGATGGCCGCGATCGGGGTCGGCGTCGGTTCCGCCGCCGGTTGAGCCTCCTGCGCCGCGACCAGGCTCACCCAGCTCACCGCGACCGCCGCGGCGGCGAGGGCGGCGACAGCTCCTCGACGGGAGGCGGCATTGAGCGGAAGATGGCTGACCCAGCTCACGACCACGGCATCTTAAGCGATTTCACCCTCGGGAATGACGCGCGGCTGCGACGAGACCACAGCGCCCCAGGTTGACCGGCCGCCCTGGAACCCCCTCGTAGGGGAGGGTTCTACACCCTCCCAACCAGGCTTTTGATGCCCGGCGAACGGCCCCGAACCCTCACGGCGACGGCGGGTACACCATGCTGAAGGTCGTGGCGTCCTGGGAACCGTTGGCGACCCGGGACCCGAACACCAGCACCCGGCCGTCGCCGGGCCCGCCGGTGACCCGGAGGCGGAAGTTGTCGCTGTCGCCGATGACGTTGTTGAACAGCTGGTCGACGGTCATCTGTCGCTGCTCGAACGGCTGCAGCTGGATCGAGTACAAGACCCAGCTGCTGCCGCCGCTGGCGAAGAGCTGGACCTGCACCCACAGCGGGTTGCCCGTGGTCTCGACGAAGCCGACGTTGTACCTGAAGTCGCCGCCGTCGAGATTGGTGAGGCCGATCAGGTCGGCGTGCTCGCCGGTGCCCAGGGCGTGGTCGGCCGGCAGGGCGGGGAAGGCCTGACCGGAGGACTCGCTCTCGTCGAGCCCGGCGGCCTGGGAGTAGATCCGCGAGAAGACGTGGACCGGGACCGGGCTCATCGCCCGGATGGCGCCGAACTCCTGCACCCCGAACAGTGCCGACACGGCGTCGTCGATCTGCACCACCGCGCCGGGATCGACGGTGACGCTGTCCATCAGAGCGGAGGGGTCGTTGGCCTGGTTGCGGCGCAGGAAGCTCAGGTCGACCTGGGCGGGCACGTCGTTGGGGTTGAAGATCCAAATCGTCGTGTACCACACCGAGGGCGGAACGCCGGGGCCGGTGCCGGCCGCCGGCAGGAAGAGCTCGGTGCCGGTGCTCGCCGTCGCGCACGGCGACGCCCAGCCTCCGACGACGAGGATCGCGGCGATCGTGAAAAACCGAACAGCGAATCGAGTCATGAGGCACCTCCAGGGGTTTGGGTCGGTCGTGGTGTTTCCTCCGATTTCCTCTCGGATCGTACCACCGAGCTCGCCGGGCTGGCCCGCCGCGACGACCTCGTGGTGGTCGCCGACGAGGTCTACAACCGGATCCGCCACGCCGGCATGACCGTCGAGCAGATCGGCCGCCTCGAAGCGCACCTCCAGACCGTCGCCGACCACTGCCTCGCGAGGGTCGGCTAATCGACGCCGGGAAGCTCGCCGGATCCGGCTGAGCCGCGAGCGCTGCGGGCGAGGACGCCCGCACCACGATTCCCCGCAGCCGGTCGGTGCTTGGAGCGCCAGGCATCCCTGCCTGGCGTCGCGGCCGTGGCGGCTTGCATCCGCGTCCGCACCTCAGCGTGCGTGACGGCAGGCTGGGAAGCCCGCCGCTCCAACCGCCAAGGCGCGCCACCGAAACGCCCGCACCACAGTTCGCGCCGCAACAGGAGAAGGTGCTTGGCACACTTACGTGGCACTCCTACGTGGCCACCCCTCGCTCACCATCGCCATCGAGTTCGGCGGCTTCCCACGCGACGGGGCACCGGATGTGGCCGCCTACGAGTGGGGCGTCGAAGGGATCTTCGGCGGTGATTTTGAATCCGGAACAACGGATGCGTCGTCGGGGGTCGCCCCCTTTCTGATCGACGGTGGGTGCAGCCCGAGGCTCCGGCTGCCATGCTGGAGGACGCCGAGCTCTGACTCCCCGACGGATGTGGCTCTCATCCGGACGTTCGCGTATTCTCGGTGTTCAAAGGCCGAGATCGGCCGACTGTTTCCAGGGGGGGGAAATCTAGAATTGGTTCCTGCTGCGCCCATTCGTTCATTCGGTTGCCGGGCCGATCGAGAATGTGCGAGTGGGCGAGCCGGGCAGTCTCAGGTTGCGGAGAGGTCCGCGTTCAATCGACCCTACAAGGAGAATCCGACCATGACCGACCGCGATGCACGAGCCACCATGAAAGCCACCCGATACCTGCCGGTCGCCATTCTGATTCTGCTCATGATTGGCATGGCCGCACCCACCTCGGCCTTGAGAATCGGCGGTCCCGAGGTCGTCGTTCCGGTCATCGCCCACAACCCCGGTCTGCTCGGCACCGAATGGCGGACCGACGTGTGGATCGTCAACCCCTACGGCGATGTCAGCGACGTCACCCTGACCTTCTACCCGACCAACGCAAGCCCGGTCGTCTTCGAGACGGCGATCGGCCCATATCGGGGGCTCTTCTTCGACGATATCGTCTTGAATACCTTCAAAATGGAAGATACCAAGGGCATGCTGATTGTCTCGGCACCCGGCACGCGGATCGAGGTTCGTGCCCGGATCTTCAACACCGGTGGAGGCGACGGTGAGTTCGGTCAGGCGTTGTTCGGCCTCGCCACCGGGGATCTGCGCCGGCAATCGTACGTCAGCGGCGTCAGTACCATCGAGGGGAATCGAGTCAGCTTCGGAATCGCCAACCCGACAGGAAACAGCTTTACGGTCAATCTCTATGTCGACGATGCTCAGGACAACGTCAGCTTGCACTCCGAGACCGTCACACTCGAACCTCATCAAGTGGTTCAATTTTCCGATGTAGCGGCCCGGTGGCGCCTGCCCGAATCATCGACCATCAGGATTCAGGTCAGCAGCGCGCTCAACGAGAATCTCGTCTATGCCTACGCATCGGTCGTCCGGAACGACACCGGCGATGCCAGCTTCCTCTTCGGGACGTCACCGAATACGTAGTCACCTGCGGATGGGTGCGCGGACGACACGCAGTGGCGCATCCAAGCCCGCGACCTCGACGTTCAGGGTTCCCGCGCCGTCGACGGTGGAGACGATGCGATCCGGTGACGCGTCGTCCACGCCCTTGAAGACCGCCTGACCGGGCGGGGCTTTCGTCACCCGTCCAACGACGTCGCCTGCACCAGACGCCGGGTCGCCGTCTCGGCCTCGCTGACGATCCGGGTGATGACCTCGGCGACGGTGGGGGTGTCGTGGATCAGGCCGGCGCACTGGCCGAGGGGCAGGACGCCGCGGTCGAGGTCGCCCGAGGTGCAGCCCTCCTTAAAGGCGTCGAAGCCGATCGCCATGCGGGCCATGGTCATCGACCGGCGGGGTCCCTGGAGCACGATGCCGAGGGCGAGCTTGCCCCAGGGCAGGCCGAGCATGGCGGCGATGGCGCGGGACCGGATCAGCGCCGACAGGGGGTTCATGCGGCGGCGGATGATCCGGCGCGAGCCGGGAGCGTCGACGTAGCGGCCCTTGAGCCCGTCGACCCGGTCGGTGTAGACGGTGTCGGCGACGCCGCGCTCGCGGGTGGTGATCTTGGCGCGGTCGTGGACCGGGCTCTCGACCGTGTTCATGAAGCGGGTGCCCAGGGCGACGCCGTCGGCGCCGAGGGCCAGCGCAGCGGCGAGGCCGCGGCCGTCGGCGAAGCCGCCGGCGGCGATGATCGGCACCGGGACCGCGTCAGCCAGGCTCGGCACGAGCACCAGCGAGGTCACGGCGCCGCCGTGGCCGGCCGCCTCGTGGCCGGTGACGAGCAGGGCGTCGGCGCCGTCGCGCACGGCCGCCTGGGCATGCTTCAGAGTGGTCACGGTGGCGATCACCTTGCCGCCGTAGGCATGAACTCCCTTGGCGATCCAGTCGCCCTTGCCGAGGGAGTAGTTGACCACCGGCACCTGCTCCTCGATGAGCACCTCGGCGTTGGCCCGGTTGCCCGGGAAGTAGAGGGTGACGTTGGCGGCGAAGGGCCGGTCGGTGAGCTCGCGGGTGCGGCGCACGGCTGACCGGGTGCCCTCCGCGTCGAGGACGCCGGTGGCGAGGATCCCCAGACCGCCGGCGTCGGCGACCGCAGCCACCAGCTCCGGGGTGGAGATCCAGCTCATGCCGGAGAGCAGGATCGGGTGCTCGACGCCGAAGAGCTCGGTGACGCGGGTCTGCATGGACGCCTCCTCCGGATCGCCGCATTGCGGCATCCCGGCCAGAGTACCACCACCCGCGGCGTCCCTGTCGGGTGCCGGCAACCCGTCGGAGGGCAATTCGTCGGACGGCAATTCGTCGGACGAATTGCGGTGGCGCCTCGGAGGCGCCAAGGGCATCGCAGTCACTCGCGTTGCTCGTGACCCGTAGCAGAGCTACTCGCCGTGGAAGAGGCGACGGATGTTGGCGGCGGTGGCGGGGCCGATGCCGTCGACGGTGCGGAGCTCTTCGATGGTCGCTGAAGCGACTCCGAAGGGGGAGACGAAGGTGTCGAGGAGAAGGCGGGCCCGGCGGGCGCCGATCCCCGGTGTTGCCTGGAGGAGGAGGCTCTGCTGGCGGGGGAGGCCTCGGGGACGGTACCCGGAGCGGCGGGGTGATCGGGTGGTTCGGTGCTGCAGCTGGTCGGCGGCGTAGATGAGCAGGCGGGCGGTTTCCTCGGGGCTGGACGATCGCAGCAGGGGAAGCCCGAAGACGAGAGTGACGGTGATGATGGCGCCCTGGAGGGCGGATCGCGGGAGGGCCGCGCTCCAGTGATCGATCCGCGTGCCTTCGACGATGAGGCATGGCCTGGCGTGCTCCGAACGGGCGAGCCGTGACGCCTGGGCGAAGAGCCGGCCGTTGCGGACGGAGCAGGCGAAGTCGGTGAGGGTCTTCCGCTCGACGACGAGGGTGTCGTCCACGCGGTAGTCGCCGAGATTCAGGTTGTGGTAGGTGATGGCGACCCCTGGGTGCCGCGCCAGGGCTTCAGGGACGCCCGAGCGGCGTTCGCGGTGGTCGACGACAATCCGTCGAACGGATTGTGGTGGCGCCTCGGAGGCGCCAAGCTCGTCGCAGGGCTCGCTTTGCTCGCTTGCGATTCGTCGGACGAATTGTGGTGGCGCCTCGAAGGCGCCGGGCTCGTCGCAGCGGCTCGCTTCGCTCGCTGCTGGGTTCGCTTCGCGAATGGTCTGGCGAGCAGGGCGCGCATGGCGGGTCGTGATCTTGGAACCTGACGTTGCCGAGGGGCCGGCATCGGGTGGAGGTTTCATGGGACGCTCCTTTGCGGCGGAGCGTGGGCGGGATATCTGAATGCTACCAGATGAGCCTCGAGCAAAACCCTCATGTGGGACCATTCCGGTCGAGCCGTCTTGGAGCGCCGATCTCCAGATCGGCGTCGTGGACGCCGAGAAATCGCCTGACGCCGAACTGGAGATCGGCGCTGTAGCGCGCAATCGCGTGGTTATTGCACGCGGCTCCGGTGCGAGCTCGACACCTTCACCGGTCGGAGTCTTACACCAGGCACTGCTGGGCGTGATTGGAATCGGGGTCGAGGCGGATTAGAATCGCGACAGCGGCCGATGGGCGAGCGCCCTCCTCTTGGTCGGCACTTCCTCATGAAAAAGTCAAGATAATTGTCCTTGACACGGTCCATTGTTAATCCGTTCATATAACTTAAAAAATGATTGACATCAATGGGTGATGGAAGATAATCCCTGACCTGGGGGGATCTCATGCGCAATTCAACCGGCGGCACGATGGGGTGGCTTGTGCGAGGGGAGTGGCGGCGAGCGGCGTTGTGGGCCCTGTGGATCGCCCTCGCCGGGCTCGCCGTCCCGGCGGATGCCGAGGTGCGAGGGACCCGAGACGAGTTCAAGGTCTACGTCGCCGGCGACGCCGGCGACGCCGTCCCCGGCGACGGGTACTGCGAGACCGCGGTCGGCAACAGCGTCTGTACCCTGCGCGCCGCCATCCAGGAGGCGAACGCGTACCCCGGGGCCGACATGGTGTCCATCATGACCACCGAGCCGATCACCCTGACCTCCGGCCATGGCCTGCTGATCAGCGACGACCTGGTCGTCCGGTCGGGGCACTCGGGAATGGCGCTCATCAGCGGCCAGCCGGCGGGCCCGAACCCGATCTTCGTCATCTCGGGCAGCGCCTACCCGGACGTCGAGCTCATCGACCTCGACCTGCGCAACGCCCTGTCCGGCGAGGTCGGCGCCGTGGTGTGGGTCGAAAGCGGTGGCGATCTCACCATCACCGGCTGCCAGCTGCGATCCAACACCTCCCTCCTCGGGGGCGCGGTGGGGATCGACGGCGAGTCGGGCAACGTGCTCATCGAGAACTCCGCGTTCATCGACAACCCGGACCCCGCCTACGGCGGGAGCATCGGCGTGCTGAACAACCGAGGCGGCGCGATCTACATCTCGGGCACACCGAACCCCAACAACCAGCGCGGCTCGGTCTCCATCCGCGGCTCGACCTTCAACTTCAACCGGGCGATCCGGGGTGGTGGTGCGATCGCGATCGTCAACACCTACTGGGACCTCGGGGTCGAGGACACCTCGTTCCTCGTCAACGGCATCAACGACGGCTCGGTCGCCAACGGCGGCGCCGTCGAGATCGTCTCGAGCAGCAACCCGTCGCTGCGGGTCGCGGCGCGGCTCGAGCGCTGCAGCCTGTTCTACAACGAGGCGCCGGACGGCCTCGGGGGGGCGATCGCCGCCACCGACGCCAACCTGCGCCTGGTCAACTGCACCCTGGGCGTGAACGAAGCCGCGGTCGGCGGCGCCGTGTGGGTCGACGGCGGCAGGATCGCCCTGTCGCAGACCACCCTCAAGGACAACGACGCCGACATCGCCGGCGGCGGGCTCTACGCCGACGTCGGCACCGCGGTGCTGGTCTCGGCGGCTGTGCTCGACGCCAACCTGCCGGTCAACTGCAGCTCAGCGGTTCAGCTCGAGGGCGGCCACAGCCTGTCGAGCGACGACAGCTGCGGCTTCCTCGGCGCGGGCAACCTGAGCTCGACCCCGGCCGGTCTCGGCCCGGCGACCGGCGGCGCCGGCGGGCTGATCTCGTACCCGCCCGCTCCCGGCAGCCCGGCCCTCGACTCGGCGGGCGAGGGCCCGTGCCTGGACGCCTTCGGGGCCATCGTCGACGACGACCAGAACGGAGGGCTGCGGCCCGCCGACGGCGACGGCGACGGGCTCGTGCGCTGCGACCGGGGCGCCCACGAGGTCCCGGCCCAGGTTGAGCCGCCGCTGTTCGCTGACGACTTCGAGACCGGCAACCTCTCGGGCTGGTCGTCGGTGCTGCCCTGAGGCGGGCTCGCGGCGACGCCTGCTCTCGGACGCCCTGATCGCAGAGCTGGGCCCGAACCTCGGACGGGTGCGCGGCGTTTCCGAGCACTGGTCTCGAGAGGGGGGCGCGGTGTTTTCCGCGGCGGGCTGCGGTGGCACAATGGGCGGCGTCCTGACCGGGAGGCCGGATGATCGAAACACCAGACCCGCGGGTGCCGTTGGCAAGCCCGTGTCCGTGCGGCTCGGGGAGGAAGTACAAGCGATGCTGCTGGCCGGTGGAGAAGCAGCGGGCCGCGGAGGCGAGGGCTGCGGTCCGAAGCTCCACCGGTGAGGTCGCTGCGTACGCCCTGCGCTTCAAGGACGAGATCGAGGAGTTCGAGCAGTGGTTCTTTGGGCCGGCCCGGGAGAGGATCGCCGAGGACGACCTCGACGAGCTCCTGAGCCAGGTCGGTGACGCGATCCACGTCGCCTTCATGGACATGCTGGTCTCGGACTACGTGACGCTGAGCGGCGAGACACTTATCGAGCGCTTCCTCGACGACGACGCGGCGAGCGGCGACCTGCACCCGGCGGCCCGGGAGTACCTCGCGAGGTGGAACGAGGCGGCGATGGGCCTGTACGAGGTCCAGGAGGTGGTTCCGGGGGAGTCGCTGGTGCTCAAGGACCTGTTCACCCGCCGCTCGGTGAGTGTCGCCGAGCGGACGGCGAGCTTGACCGTGGACCGATGGGACGTCGTTTTCACCCGGGTCGTCCAGCTGGGCGAGGTCGGGTTGATCACGGGGCCGGTGCTGCCGGTGCCGAGGCGGAAGCTGCAGTGGGTGATGGAGAACGTCCAGAGGCTCAAGGAGCAGCCGGGCGACCGGACCGTGACCTGGTCCCGGTACTTCAAGAAGCACTGGAACGACGTGCCCTACATGTGGTTCCTGATGTGGGCGGCGCCCTTGAAGGGGCTCCAGCTGAGGAACTCCGACGACGAGGAGCTGCTGCACATCACCGTCACGCTCGGGCTGCGGGCGGGTGGGGGCCCGCGCGCCGCGGAGCTGCTGGACTCGATCGAGGAGCTGGAGCGCGCCGCCGGCGGGGGTTGGTCGTGGTTGGAGAGTCGCGACCGCGGAACGCTGGAGACGATCTCGATCGCGCACATCGGCCTGGAGGGGGACTCGGTCGAGGTGCTGGTCAACTCCAGGGAGCGGGAGGCGAGGGTCCGCGAGCGCGTCGAGGGCGTGCTCGGGGAGCTGGTGGCGTCCGTGGAGCGGACCGAGGAGGCGCCCGACCTCGAGGGGATGAAGGAACGGGCAACGTCGGGGAACCTGGACGACGATCGGGGCGACCTGCCCTTCGAGGTCCAGCAACGGGTCGTCCACGAGATGCTGACGAAGCACTACCGGAGCTGGCTGGACGAGCCGATCCCGGCGCTGGACGGGCTGACGCCACGCCAGGCGGTGGCGGATCGCGACCGCCGCCAGCAGGTGATCTCGCTGCTCAAGGGGATCGAGGTCGACGCCCACCGGCGGGGGCCGGACGATCCCATGCACGGCTTCGACTTCGCCTGGCTGTGGCGGGAGCTGGGGCTGCGGCGGTAACGGAGGCGATTCGTCGGCAATTCGTCGGACGGCAATTCGTCGGACGAATTGCGGTGGCGCCTCGGAGGCGCCAAGGTCATCGCAGCGCTCGCTCCGCTCGCCGCTGGGTGCGGCCGGTGCGATGATTGGAGCGCCAGGCATCCCTGCCTGGCGTCGTGGCCGTGGCGGGTTGCAGGACGCCTCCGGCCCGCATCGGGCGTGACGGCAGGCTGGGAAGCCCGCCGCTCCGAGAAGGCGCCCGGCACGTCGTTTGGCCAGTGCCTTCTGGCGGGAGCTCAGGCTGGCTGTCATACTGTCGATCGGAGCGTCGTCGTGAAAAAGTTGAAAAGTGCCGAAAAGTGTCTGACAGCGACGGCGATCGTGATGGCGTTCGCATCTGGTTGCAGCGCTGATGTCGACGGTACTGCCGAGCTCAAACGGGCGATCGTGGAGGCTGCTGCGCTGCCAGCGGCCGAGGCCGTCGCCATGGGAGAGAGGGGCATGACCGGGGCCGAAGGCCTCGCAGGCGTCCAGGATCAGCGGCTGACCATCGCGCTGCTCGCTCTCGTGACCCGTGGGCCGTTCTGTCGTGAAAGTGGTGCGTACCTTGCCGAAAAGGGACCGCGGGCGAGTCTCGAGCCAGCGCGAGGCGTCCTTTTCCGATCTTGAGATCGTGCTCGTCGCGATTCAACGAGCCGGCGGGAGAGGGGCTGTCATCGCTACAGAGCGGTACCGGGGAATTGCCGGCGTTTCGGGTGGATAGCGCACGCCAAACGTGTCGGGTCGAGCTGCCGGGGTGGTTGTTGGCAGGGCCTGAGTGGGGGTTGGGATGAAAGGGACGACCAGGAAGCGGCAGAGTGACCGATCGCGCGGATGAGCGGGAGGCGGTCTGGACACCTGGTCGTACCTGTTGCTGATCGTGGTCGGCGTGGTCGCCGGCTTCGCCAACGTGATCGCCGGCGGCGGCTCCCTGCTCACCATGCCGGCCATGATCTTCATGGGCATGTCGCCGGCGACCGCCAACGGCACCAACCGGATCGCCCTGCTGGCGCAGAACATCACCGCGGTGGGCGAGTTCCGGCGCAGGGGAATGGCGGACTTCCGGCTCAGCCTGACCCTGGGCCTGTGCACGCTGCCGGGGGCGGTGCTGGGGGCCGTGGCCGCGGTCCGCATCGACCCGCTGTGGTTCAAGCGGCTGCTGGCGCTGGTGATGATCGGGGTGCTCGTGGTGACCCTCAGGAACCGCAAGCCGGGGGCCGGCGAGGGCGCGACGCATCCCGGCTGGGCCCACCTCGGGATGGTCGGGGTCGGCTTCTACGGCGGCTTCATCCAGGCCGGGGTGGGTTTCATCTTCATGGCGCTGGTGCGAGGGCTGCTGCACCTCGACCTGGTGCGCACCAACATGCACAAGGTCTTCGTGATTGGCATGTACATGGTGCCGTCGCTGCTGGTGTTCGCCGCCACCGGCCAGGTCTGCTGGCTCGCCGGCGGGGTGCTCGCGATCGGCACCTCCGTCGGCGGCTGGCTCGGGACCAGGCTCCAGATCAGCCGCGGCGAGGGTGTCGTGCGGGTGGTCTTCGCCGTCGCCGTCGTGGCGATGGCGGTCAAACTCCTGATCGGGTGACGCGGCGCGGGCCGGTGGGGGCGCCGGCCCCACAAGCGAGCGCCGTGGCCTGGGCGATGATTGGGCGCCAGGCATCCCTGCCTGGCGTCGCGGCCGTGGCGGGTTGCAGTACGCCTCCGGCCCGCATCGGGCGTGGCGGCAGGCCGGGAAGCCTGCCGCTCCAATGGCGGACGAGTGCCCAGGTTCGTCCTCTCATTCTCGATCGGCCGCTCCGAGGGCCACCTGCCGGTCGTCGCCGACCACTGCCTCACGAGCGTCGGGTGAGGGATCTCAGGGTTTTCGCCGATTCAGGGTGAACCCCGTGCATCGACTGTGGGACCGTGCCGGCGTCAAGGAGCACGAAAAGCGGCCCCGCCGAGGCGGGGCCGCAGGGTGTCGGTCGAGAGTTCGGGGCTACACGACGCGACGCAGCACGAGCACCCCGGCGCCGGCCAGCAGTGCCACGAGCAGCAGCAGGCCGATGCCGTGCAGGGTCGGGATCGCCTGGGCCACCTCGATCTGCACCGAGGCCGTGGCCTGGCCCTGAACTCCGTCCCCGGGGACGTCGTTGTAGGCGGTCCAGGTGGCGACGTTGACGGTGGGCACGTTGATCACCGCCGGGATGTTCAGGCCGGCGGCCACCGTGTTGACGCTGGCGCCCGGCGCCAGGACGTAGGCCAGCCCGGTGAAGATGTTGCCGAGCTGATCGTCGTCGAGGTCGTGCAGGCCGAAGGCGACGTCGCCGGTGTTGGTGACCGTGTAGCAGTAGTAGACGGTGCTCCCCGCCGGCACGGTGATGCTGCTGGTGGCGGCGCAGACCGCCGGGTCGGTGCCGACGGTCTTGGTGACCGCGATGCTCGGCGCGGTCGGCGACACGTTCATGGTCGCCGGGACGATCACCAGGTTGGTACCGTTGCCCGGGCCGGTGTTCGGGTCGTCGCTGGTGATGCACAGCCGCGCCTCGTAGGTGCCGAGCGCCAGGCCGGTGGAGTCGAAGGTGACCGTCACCGGGGTGGTCGCTCCGGCCGCCGTGGTGCCGCCGGTCGGCGCAGCCGACAGCCAGGGCACGTCGCTCGGGTTCGAGCAGTCGCTCGAGCCCTCGATGACGAAGGGGAAGCCCTGGGGGGTGAAGAGGCCGCCGTCGACGGCCGCCGCCCACGATCCCGTCCACTGCAGCGCGTTGCCGGTGGTGGTCTGGCCGAGGATCGTGATCGGCGGCGCCCAGGGCCCGGAGGCCAGGGTGCCGTTCGCCTGCCAGTCCAGCCAGTAGGTGCCGGCCGGCAGGAAGGTGTTCACCGTGACCGTGTTCGCCATGATCGGCCGGTCGGTGGCGGTGAGGCTGGTGTCCAGGGTGCGGTAGATGTTGGAGAACACGCTGCTGGTCATGACATTGGTGGTCGTGTCGCCGAACACGACCATGCTCGCCGGGTTGTCGGGCGGCCCGTCCCAGATCCTGAGGTTCATGGCGGTGAAGGTGGAGGTTGTGGAGGAGCCGGTCTGGTAGCCGAAGAAGGTGATGGTCTCGATGAACCAACCGCCGCCGCTGATGGTGAAGTCGTCGGCGACGCGGTTGCCGGCCGACTGCTGGTAGCCGAAGCCGTAGGTGTCCATGCCGATGCCGGTCTGCAGGGCGCTCACGTCGGCGCCGCCGGCACCGCCGCCGGGGTGGGTCACCAGCGGCCCGTTGTCATAGAGGAGAGCGTCGGGGTAGGCCCAGTCGCTCTGGGGCCCCGGCGCGCCGAAGGTCCGGTTGGGCTTGAGGTCGGAGGGGTCCAGACCCTCGCGCGAGAGGGCCGCGGTGCCGGGAGGGATCGACCCGCGCACCTCGGCGACCGGCTCCTCGACCAGGTTCCAGTTCAGGGGCAGGGTGCCGGTGTTGCCGATGGACAGGGCCCGCTGGGCGGTGGTGTCGGGCATCTGGGTGCTCGACAGCGCGAGCGGGCTGACGTCGATGTTGGGCGCCTCGACGGTCACCGTGGCCGACGCCGTATCCGACGCCGACTCCACCGGCGCCAGGGAGTAGCGCACCGCGAGCGGGGTCGTCAGGGCCGTGGTGCCCCGGTAGTACTGGACGCCGATGGTCCCGTCCTGGTTCTCGATGCCGGCGGAGTGGGTGCCGCCGTCCGACGGTGCCGCCTGGTAGTGGACCTCGATGTCGTTGCTGGTCTCGAACAGCTTGTACTGCATGGTCACGGCGTTGCCGCTCGGGTAGTGCTGGACGTTGCTGAACTGGACGATGAAGATGCGGTTCGGGGCGGTGCCGAGGGTCTGGTAGTACAGGCCCGAACCGGCCTCGGCCGGGTCCAGGTCCTCCCACCAGCCGGCGATGACGCCGTTGGGCGTCGCCGGGTCGGGCAGCGCCTGGCCGGTGCAGCATCCGGAGCCCTGGTCGGTGACCGACATGAAGCCGTTGGACGAGACGACGAAGGTCGTGTACGCCGTCCCGAAGAACTCGAAGCTGAAGCCGACGGGCACCGGGATCACGCCGTCGTCCGGCAGCGTGAAGGCCGTGCCGGTCGTCGAGATGTCCTGGAAGTTGTAGGGAATGGTGTCGTCCACCACGTACCCGGCCAGCGACGAGAAGGCGGTCCAGGTGGCGGTATTGGTCACCGTCGCCAGGGGCGTGGCCGTCTCGAGCACGAAGGTGCTGGCGCCCGGGGCGAGGGCGAAGGGGAACTCGTCGAGCAGCGCGCCGAGCTGATCGTCGACCAGGTCGTGGTAGTTGAGGGCGATGTTCCCGGTGTTCTGCACCTCATAGCAGTAGGTGACCTCGGTGCCGGCCGCCACCGTGATGGCGGAGGTCGGGGCACAGACCCCCGGAGTCGTGCCGACGGTCTTGGTGAGGGTGATGTCCGGTGTGACCGGTTGGGCGACCGCCGCCGGGGCCGCCGCCCAGACCAGGCCGACGACCGCAAGACACACCAGCACATCACTCGCCTGCCGTGAAACGAGCCTGCGTGACGCCATGGAAACCTCCTCGAGAACACGAGATTCGAACGCGAAAACCGAGTCGATGCCACAGAAGCTACATCTGAAATCCCAGGCCGTCAAGGGCTCGGGAATAGGTGCCGGAAACGGTGCCTCCCACACCATACCGCTGGTGCCGAGGGTGGGAGCAGACCGGCGCCGGCGCGGTCGGTGGTTGACGCGAGGTGGGGAAGATCGGCTCAGCTTCCGGCCGCCTACGAGGTCGGCGAGCCGTGCGGCGTCGGTGGGGGGCCTTCGCATGCTCCGGAAAGGCGCGATGCGGTTCGGGAGAACGTCGGCCCGGATGCCGCTCTCAGGCGCCCCGGAACCCCACCAGTCGGCGGGAGTCCTCGTCGTAGAGGCGGAGGCGGAGCGTGCGGAGGCTGCTCAGCAGGGTGAGGCGGTGGCCTGCCTGCAGCAGAGGCTGCTCGCGGAAGGCCTTCGGGAGGCGGTAGTTCGGGATGCGCGGCGCCAGGTGATGGATGTGGTGGAAGCCGATGTTGCCCGAGAACCACCGCAGGACGCGAGGCAGGTCATACAGCGAGCTGCCCTGCATCGCCGCGGCCAGGAAGTCGCGCTCGTCGTGCCGGTCCCAGTAGACGTCCTCGAACTGGTGCTGGACGTAGAACAGCCAGATGCCGGCGGCGCCGGCGGCGGTGAGGACCGTCAGCTGGACCAGCAGCACCGCCTTGACGCCGAGCGTCGCCGACAGCAGGGCGAAGATCGCCACCAGCGCCAGGGTCGTCAGGTGCACGCTGCGCCGGCTCCTGGCGTCGGACCCGCGCCGGGGAAACCGCTGCTGGATGACGAAGACCCACAGCGGCGCCAGGCCGAGCATCACCAGCGGGTTCCGGTAGAGGCGGTAGCCGAGACGGCGCCAGAACGACGCTTCCCGGTACTCCCGGACCGTCATCGTCCACACGTCGCCTCTCCCCCGGCGGTCGAGGTCGGCGGCGGTGGCGTGGTGCTTCGCGTGCTCCGCCCGCCAGTCGTGGTACGGGGTGAAGGTCAGGATGCCGGTGATCACGCCGACCGCGTCGTTGGCCTTCTTCGACCTGAAGAACGAGCCGTGGCCGCAGTCGTGGAAGATGATGAAGACCCGCACCATGAACCCGGCGGCGAGGATCGCGGCCGGCAGGGCCAGCCAGTAGGAGACCGCGAGCAGGCGATAGGCCACGTACCACAGGGCGAGGAAGGGCACGACACTGTTGACCAGCTGCCACACGCTGCGCTTCAGATCCGGGCTCTGGTAGGCCGCGACGATGCGCCGCCAGTCGCTCCGGAGGTCGTCGAAGGACGTCGACGGCAGCTGGGCCGCCTCAGGTGTCACGTGCTCTGCCGAGGTTCCATTCACGTCAGTTGAAACTCGGTCTCGACGATCGTCATTCCGGGGGTGCCAGGAGAAACGAAGTTTACAAAGTGAGACTTCATGCCGTCGGGTGTGTCCTTCCCGTCGCCACTTTGTTAACTTCGTTTCTCCTGGCACCGTCGAGTGCTCCGGGAGGGGAGACACCATGGCCGACCCCGCTCTCAGACGCCGCCTCGAGGCCGGCGAGTTTGTCGTCGCCCCGGGGGTGTACGACATGCTCTCGGTGCTGCTCGCCAACGAGGTCGGCTTCGACGCGGTGTACGCGTCGGGGTACTGGCTGACGGCCTCGGCCTACGGGCTGCCGGACCTGGGCGTCGCCACCTACACCGAGATGGTCGACCGGGTGGCACGGGTCGCCGAGCTGAGCCGGGCGCCGGTGATCGCGGATGCCGACACCGGCTACGGCGGTCTCGTCAACCTCCACCGCACCGTCAGGGGCTACGAGCGGGCCGGGGTCAGCGGCTTCCAGCTCGAGGACCAGGTCTTCCCGAAGAAGTGCGGCCACACTCCGGACCGGCCGGTGATCGGGCTCGAGGCCATGGTCCAGAAGATCCGGGTGGTTCTCGACACCCGGACCAGCGACGACTTCCTGGTCATCGCCCGCACCGACGCCCGCACCGACTACGGCCTCGACGAGGCCGTCCGGCGGGGGATCGCCTACGCCGAGGCGGGGGCCGACCTGGTGTTCGTGGAGGCGCTGACCTCCCTCGACGAGATGCGCCGGGTGTGCGCGGAGGTCCCGGCCCGGCTGCTCGCCAACATGGCGCCGACCGGCGTCACGCCGCTGCTCACCGCGGCAGAGCTCGAGTCGATCGGCTACAGCGCGGCGATCTTCCCGGCGATGACGGCGTTGGCGGCCATGGCCGTCGTCGAGGGCTCGCTGCGGCACCTCAGGGCGAGCGGCGACAGCCGCCACCCGGAGCTCGGAGTCTTCGACTTCAAGCGGGCGTGCCGCCTGCTCGGCTTCGACGAGCTTCGGGAGCTCGGGGAGCGGTGGGAGAGGTTCCTGCCGACGGGGGCGGGCGAGTAGGGACGATTCGTCGGACGAATCGTGGTGGCGCCTCGGGGGCGCCAAGGTGATGGCACGTCGCTGCGCTCGTGCCTGTTCCCGTCGGTGCCTGGAGGAACAAAGTTGACAAAGCTGCGACGGGAACGACACTTCCGACGACATCCAGTTTCACTCTGTAGACTTCGCTTCTCCTGCGCCGTACCTGTTGCGGCTCACTCCAGGTTGCATGCTGCGAGGACCGCGGTGCGAAGCTCCTCGAGGTCGTGATCCCGGCCGGCGACGACGAGCCGGTCCAGAGCCTGGAGCCGGGTCTCGGCGGAGGGCGCTCGCAGCCGCGAGCCCGCACGCTCGATCCCGATCACGCTGACCCCAAAGTCCTGGCGGAAGCGGAGCTCGCCGAGGGTCCGGCCGCTCAGGCCGCAGCGCTCGGGCACGTCCACGGTGCCGATGGTGAATCGGTCCTCCGCCTTCGGCGCACCGAGCTCGCGGCGGGTGATCAGCTCGGCCGCGGCGTCGAGGCTCTCGCTCTCGCCGAGCAGCACCAGCCAGTCGCCGGGGTAGAGGACCAGGCTCGCCTCGGGGTCGAAGAAGGTCGTGCCCGCCCGGCTGACCGCGAGCACCGAGGCGCCGGTCTCGCGGCGCAGCGGGATCTCGCCCAGGGGCTTGCCGGCCCACACCGAGCCGGTCTCGAGGCGCACCTCCCGGAGGGCGGACGGCCAGGCGCTGACCGGCGGCAGCAGGTGCATCGCGGCGTTGAGGGCGTCGACCGCCTGCTCGGCGGCGTCGGAGAAGGGGCGAAGCACGAGGTCGGCGCCGAGCTGCCGGAAATGCTCGGCGTCGGCAACCGAGCGGGCGGTCAGCGCGAGCTTGCCGCTGTAGTGCGCGTCCCGCATCAACCCGACCAGGGAGGTGGTGGCTTCGCGGTCCGGGACCGCGGACAACACCCAGCGGGTGCGGCGGATCGGCAGGTGCTCGAGAAGGTCGGGGTCCTGCATGTCGCCGTACAGCACCGGCACTCCCTGCTCGCGCCAGTAGCGCAGCACCTGCGGGTCGAAGTCGACGCCGACGACCTCCTGGCTCCGGCGCCGGAGGCTCCGGACGATGCTGCTGCCGTAGGTCCCGAGGCCGAAGACGAGGACGTCGACCTCGGGCAGGGCGAGGGCCTCGCGCTCGGCTGGGGTCTCCTCTCGGTAGGGGACGCGGCGCTCGAAGACCCCCAGGAAGGGTCCGAGGAACCGGTAGAGCGGCGCCGAGTACAGGATCATGTAGGTCGACAGCCCGATCGTGATCAGCCCGACCAGGGTGACCAGGCCGACCGTGGCCTGGTCGACGTGGCCGAGGGTGGCGCCCAGCCCGATCAGGATCAGCGAGAACTCGGAGATCTGGGCGACCGTGAGTCCGGCCAGGAAGCCGGTCCGCTTGCGATAGCCCATCAGGCCCATGATCACCATGACGATCAGGGGGTTGCCGATCAGCACGAAGACCGAGAAGATGACCGCCGGGACGACCGCGCCACCGAGCAGGGCGAGGTCGAGGCTGGCGCCGAGGTGGATGAAGAAGAACAGCAGCAGGAAGTCGCGCAGGCTGACCAGGCGGGCGCCGATGGCGTCCCGGTACGGCGTCGAGGCGATCGACACCCCGGCGAGGAAGGCGCCGACCTCCTTGCTGAACCCGAGCCAGTCGCCGAAGGCGGCGAGGCCGACAGCCCAGGCCAGGGCGAAGAGGATCAGCAGCTCGGGAATCCGTGCCAGCTGCTGGAGCAGCCACGGCAGGGTGCGTCGCATGATCACCAGCACCCCGATCAGGAAGGCGACACCGGCGGCGAGCACCTGGGCGAGCTCCAAGGCGAGCGATGCCCGGTCGGTCCCGCCGGCGCCGAAGGCCGACAGCGCGATCATCGCCAGCACCACGGCCAGGTCCTGGACGATGAGGAAGCCGATGGCGATGCGGCCGTGCAGGGCGTCGACCTCCCTCTTGTCCGACAGCAGCTTGACGATGATGATCGTGCTCGAGAAGGTGAGGGCCACCGCGACGTAGATCGAGGCGACGAACCCCATGCCGAGCAGCCGGGCGATCAGGAAGCCGCCGAGGGAGGTGAAGAGCACCTGGCCGAGGCCGGTGGCGAGCGCCACCCGGCCCATGGTCCGGATCATCGTCAGGTCGAGCTTCAGACCGACGATGAACAGCAGCACGCTGATGCCGATCTCGGCGAGCAGCTTCAGGGACAGCGGGTCGCGGATCAGGTCGAGGGCGTGTGGCCCCGCCAGGATGCCGACCGCGATGAACGAGACGATGAGCGGTTGCTTGAGCTTGCTGCCGAGAAAGCCGACCAGAGCCGCCAGCACCAGAATCAGGGTGGTCTGGATGAAGACGACGTGGGTCGTGTCGTGGCCGGAGGCGTCGGAGACCTCGGGGAGGGAGGCGGCTGCGACGGAGAGCAGGGCGAGGCTCGTGGCCGACATGGTCGAGGCAGCCGGCGCCGGGAGCCTACGGCAGGTCGCCGAAGAGGAAGTGCTTGCGGACCGGCTCGGTGACCTCCCAGGTGCAGGCCATGCCGGCCGGGAAGGTGACGAGGTCGCCGGCGGCGATGGTTACCGGCTCGCCGCCCTCCGGGGTGACGGTGACCCGGCCCTCGAGGAGATAGCAGGTCTCCTGCTCGTCGTAGGTCCAGGGGAAGGTCGAGACCTCCTTGGTCCAGATCGGCCAGCGGCTGACGCCGAGGCGTTCGAGCTGGTCGGAGGGGGGCTGATGGTCGACGACGATGGCGCTCATGGCTCGCTCCCGGGCGCTCGAGATCGCGGCAAGGCTACCATGGCGATTCGTCGGACGAATCGTGGTGGCGCCTCGGACGCGCCAAGGGGAGGGCACCAGCGGCTCCTCGTCCGCTCCGGGTAGGCTATCCTCGGGTGGCTGACCCAGGACCGGCCCGCCCACAACCCCGGAGTGAATCACCATGGCCCACGACATCAGCCGTTTCTCTGGCACCGAGAGCTACATCACGTCACCGGAGCTACGGCACGCCGTCAACGTCGCGGCCACGATCCAGCGACCGCTCCTGGTGCGGGGCGAGCCCGGCACCGGCAAGACCCTGCTCGCCCAGGCGGTCGCCGAGGACCTCGGGCTCGAGCTGATCGCGTGGAACGTCAAGTCCACCTCCAAGGCGGCCGACGGCCTGTATGTGTACGACACCGTGCAGCGCCTCCAGGACAGCCGCTTCGGCGACCACGACGTCTCGGACATCCGCCAGTACATCCGCCTCGGGCCGCTCGGCCGGGCGCTCACCTGCGAGCTCCAGGTCGTGCTCCTGATCGACGAGATCGACAAGGCGGATCTCGAGTTCCCCAACGACCTCCTGCACGAGCTCGACGTCATGGAGTTCTCGGTGACAGAGACCGGCGACCGCCACCGCGCGGTGCACCGGCCGATCGTCATCATCACCTCCAACGCCGAGAAGGAGCTCCCCGACCCGTTCCTGCGGCGCTGCATCTTCCACTACATCCAGTTCCCGGACGCAGAGCTCATGACCCGGATCGTCCGCGTCCACCACCCGGACATCGCCGACACGCTGCTCGAGCTCTGCCTCGAGAGGTTCTACTGGCTGCGGGACGTCAAGGGCCTGCGCAAGCGTCCGTCGACGTCGGAGCTCATCGACTGGATCGGGGCGCTGTTGGCTGCCGGAGTCCAGCGGGGCCAGCTCGCCGCGGAGATCCCCTTCCTGGGCGCGCTGATCAAGCGGGAGGACGACCTTCAGGCCGTGGTCCGGGCGGACCGCACCTGGCCGTGACACCGCGAGCGACCGACGAGCCGGGCGGCGGAAGCGGGGCGCCGAGAGGAGCCGGCGGCGGGCCGGGGATCTTCCTGCCCTTCTTCTACCGTCTGCGGAGCCACGGGCTCATGGTCACCCCGAAGCAGTGGCTGACCCTGATCGAGGCCCTGGCCAAGGGCCTCCACGGGTCGTCGCTGCTCGGCTTCTACTCGCTGGCCCGCGGCATCCTCGTCAAGGACGAGTCCGAGCTCGACGACTTCGACCTCTGCTTCGCGGCGCACTTCGAGGGCGCCGAGTCGGCGACCGCGGGGATCGAGGGCGAGGTCTGGAAGTGGCTCGAAAACCCGGCGCCGCCGCACGTCGCCGACCCCTCGCGGCGGAGGATGCTGGACATGGTGGACATGGAGGCCCTGCGCGAGGAGTTCAGACGGAGGCTTCGAGAGCAGACCGAGCGCCACGACCGGGGAAGCCACTGGATCGGCACCGGGGGGACGTCGCCGTTCGGACACTCCGGGACCCACCCCGGGGGCATCCGCGTCGGCGGGGACGGGGGCGGGGGCTCCGCCGTCCAGGTCGCCGCCGAGCGCCGCTACCGCGAGCACCGCCGGGACGTCGTCCTCGACACCCGGCAGCTGAGCCTCGCGCTCAAGAAGCTGCGGGCCCTCGAGCGGACCGGGCCCGCCGACGAGCTCGACCTCGAGGCCACGATCGACCGCACCGCCCGCGAGGGCGGCGAGCTCGAGCTGGTCTTCCGAGCGCCGCCGGAGAACCGACTCGGCCTGCTGCTCGCCGTGGACATCGGCGGCTCCATGTGGCCGTACCGGGAGCTGGTCGACCTCCTCTTCTCGGTCGCCCACCGCGCCCGGCACTTCAAGCAATTCGACCACGTCTACTTCCACAACTGCATCTACGAGCAGGTGTACGAGGACGCCCGCTTCCACGGGCAGATCCCGCTCGCGGACCTGTTCCGTCGCTTCGACCGGGAGACGCGGCTGGTGCTGGTCGGCGACGCCCACATGGAGCCGGGCGAGATCACCGACCGCTTCGGCGCCGTCAACTGGGTCGAGCGCAACCAGCAGCCGGGGGCCGTCTACCTGAGGCGCCTGCGAGACCACTTCCGGCGCTGCGCCTGGCTGAACCCGATGGAGCCGGCCGCCTGGTCGGCGCCGTCGGTCCGCCTGATCCGGGAGATCTTCCCGATGTACCCGCTGACCGTGGAGGGCGTGGAGAACCTGGCGAAGGACCTCTCGAGAGGGTGACGCCGAGCTCGTGGCGGATGCGCCGTGGCCACGACGGCTTCACGGTGCCTTGACCCGCCATCCTGTAAGATCGGCGTGCAGCGGAGTTTCAGCGTCGCCGAGGAGGGAGGACGAGCATGTCAGTGCTGGTCGGGATGATGGTTGGTTTCCTCGCCTGGTTCGTGGTGCGCTACGTGGTCGGCGGAATCTACACCGTCGACCAGAACGAGCGCGCGATCAAGACGGTGTTCGGAAGAGCGCAGCGCCTGGGCGCGGCAACGGTGACCGATGGCGAGCTCGGCGCCGGTTTCGACGCCGACGAGCGTGCGCGCTACGCCTTCCCGCTGCTCCGGGTGATCCCGCCCGGCGGGCCCTACTTCAAGATGCCCTGGGAGAAGATCTACAAGGTGTCGGTGGCGACCGAGACCAGCAGCATGGCCTACGACCCCGAGAGCGCCACCGCCAACGAGGGGGGCACGGTGCTCGAGGCGGTCACCAAGGACCAGCTCAACACCGGGCTCACCGGCCAGATCCGCTACCAGGTCGCGGAGCGCAACCTCTACGCCTACCTGTTCGGGGTCAAGAACCCGCTGGCCCACGTCATGGGCTACTTCATCTCGGTGCTGAGGGAGCGCATCGCCACCTTCGAGGCGCCGACCGGCCCGGGAGTCCACGGCGACAGCGAGGAGGTCGACGCCTCCACCGTCGCCGGGGTGTCGATCAACGACCTGCGCAAGAACCTCCGCGACCTCAACGACCACATGCTCGCCGAGTGCAAGGTCTCCGAGGCGCGCTACGGCATCGCCCTCGACGCCTCGCTGATCACCGGCATCGACCCGCCGCCCGACGTCGACGCCGCGCTCGCCGCGATCAACACCGCCCACAACCACGTCTCGTCCGAGATCTCCCTGGCCCGCGCCACCGCCGACCAGACCCTGGTCCAGTCGCGGCGCGCGGTGGAGATCGAGACACTGAAGGCGCAGGCAGAGGTGGAGCCGCTGGAGGCCCTCGCCGGCGAGCTGACTCAGCTCAAGGCGGCGGGGTCCGAAGCGCTCCGGGCCTACCGCCGCTACGTCAGGCTCGGCCTCTACGAGAAGGCCAACCGTGTCTTCCGGGAGGTGGCGTCATGACCTTCCTCATCACCGTGGCGGCCACCTTCGTGGGCCTGTTCATCGCCGTGCCCGTCCTGCTCGCCCTGATCCGGCTGTTCGGCTGGTTCGTCGTCGTCGGCGAGCGCCAGGCCAAGGTCTACATGCTGTTCGGCAAGGTCCTCGGCGTCATCGACGAGCCTGGGCTGCACTTCCTGCCCACCCGGCTCGGCGTGCCGGCGTTCATCGTCCACTGGCTCGGCCGCTGCTACACCCTCGACCTCCGCCTCGACCAGGAGTACCTGCGCTCGCAGGCGGTCAACTCCGAGGAAGGGGCGCCGATGGGCATCG
>DATHSO010000159.1:0-9373 GCA_035464095.1 Candidatus Methylomirabilota bacterium
AATTCTCCCCCGAGATCTCGCGAGATCTCGGGGGAGAATTGAAGCACAGAGTACGAAGAAGGGCCACCCCGCGGGGTGGCCCTTCGGCACGCAGGTGTCGCGACGATCTAGAACTTGAAGCCGATACCTACACCGTACACCCACGGGTTGACGTCGGTGGCCACCGACAGGATGGTGTCGCTGCCGACCTTGAGGTCGGCCTCGGTGTCGATCTGGATGTACTTGATGTCGCCGTTGAGGTGGAAGCTCTTGCCGAGGTTGATGCTCAGGCCCACCTGACCGGCGAGACCGAAGGAGTTCGAGAAGTCGACGTCGGTGACCCCGAGCCCGGCGAGGGCGCTGGACAGGTCATAGCTGTAGAAATAAGTGTAGTTGATGCCGGCGCCCAGGTAGAAGTCGAGCAGGCCCTCGGGGAACGGGTGCCACTGCAGGGTCGCCGTGGGCGGCAGGACCTTCACCGAGCCGAGGTCGGCGCCGTTGAGGGCGCCGCCTTCGACGCCCAGGTCGTGCCGGGCGGTGGCCGCGATGACCTCAACGCCCCAGTTCGGGCTGAACATGTAGGTCACGTCGACCTCGACGGTGGTCTTGGAGTCGACGGTCACCTCGCCGCCGAAGTCGCCGATGGGATCGCTGCTGTCGTTGGGCGAGATGTTGATGGCGCGAACCCGGAGGATCCAGCTCTGGGCGTCGGCCACCGCCGGCACCACCAGCACCGCGACCATGATCATGATCAACGCTTTCACTCGCATCTTCGTCTCCTCCTTCAATGTTCCGGGTGCCCACCGATCGGGGCGCACCCTGTGTTCCAGTGACTGGTCAGTGGGGTTGTCCCATCCCCTTCCGGGTTTCATCCTAACACGCTTTCACGACATCTCAGTCTCGGTTCAGGGGAGGTTCTCCGGGGTCGTAATCAGGGGCTTTTCGGCCCGCGGAGCATGGGCGCGAGGGTGAGGTTGGCCGCCAGGCGGCCGAGGAGAAGCGCTAGGGCCGCCGCCACCGCTCCGACCAGGTCGAGCACGAGGATCGCCACCGCGAGCACGGCGACGATCCCCGACACCTCGACGACGGTGGCCACCGTGACCATCAGCGTGTGGCGAGACTTGACGAGCACCGCCCTCTGCAGGCTCAGGAGCACCGCGAGCCCGGGGATCAGGACCAGGGTCCGGGTCGGTGTCAGGGCGAAGCGGCCGAGCTCGGGATCGAGCCCCGAGACGACCTCGAACCAGATCGGGCCGAGGGGTGTCCAGGCGATCAGGGCGAGGCCGGCGACGACCGCGGAGCCAAGCAGCAGGGCGAAGCGGCGCAGGGCGAGGAAGCTCTCCCGGGTTTCGTCCATGAGGGCGATGCCCACCTCCTGGAAGGCGAGGCCGATGCCGCGGAAGATGAAGACCAGGGAGTTCACAACCGGCAGCACCGCCAGTGACTCGAGGGGCAGGCGGGCATTGCCGACGAAGAAGGTGACCAGGGGGTGGACGCCGAGGGCGAGCACGGTGGTCAGGGCCAGGGGAGCGTAGAAGCGGACGATCTCGAGGTGGCTCAGGACCGTCGTGCCTCGGTCCTGGTCGGTGAGCAGAGCTCGAACCGCGCCGGCAGCCATGAACCGGCTGGCGATCGCTTCGGTGGTGACCCCGACCGAGAGGGCGGCAGCCCCGACCACGGCGCCCTCGATCTCGGTGGACAGCGCCAGCACCGCCGCCGTCCCGGCCATGGAGAGGAGGCGCACGATCGTGCCGTAGGCCACGCGCCGGGTCTGGCCGTGGCCGATCAGGACACCCTGGTAGAAGCGGCGGAAGCCGATGGTCCCGGGCCACGGCAGCAGCACCAGCAGGGCCAGCCAGGTGCGCCGAGCCACCTCCTCGGGCAGGCCGATGAGGTCGCGGGCGAGGAGGTCGAAGACCGGCGGCAGGAGGAGCACGCCCAGCACGATGGTGACGGCGGCGTTGAGGCTGTGGGTGAAGGTGCGGAGCTTCAGGTAGCTGGCCCGGTCCGTGACCAGGGCCGTGGCCGCGCTCAGCATCATGATCACCGGCGCCTCGGCGAGGAGGGCGAAGCTGAAGGCGACACCGAAGGCCGCCAGGTTGTAGGTGGGATCGGCGAGCCGGGCGATGATCGCCGCCAGGAACGGGCCCTCGACCGACATCATCAGCCAGGTGGCCGCCAGGGGCAGCCAGAACAGGAAGATGCCGCGTTGGGTCAGGGTCGAGGCCTGAGTCATGGATGAGGGCGCCCACCGGGCGGCACCGTGGTGAGGATAGCACCGAGGGCCGCCGGGCCGCCTGCGGCGACCGGGCGGCCCTCGGTGCTCATGATTCGCTGCGCGAATCATGGACAGAAGGGCGGACGAGCCTCCAGGTCACGGCGCGTTCGGGTCCGCGTCCGTGTCCGGTTCCGCCTCGATCCCGATCCCGAACGAGCGACGATCAGCGACCAGCGATCGGTGGCAGTGACAGCTGCAGTGACAGTGTTCCGGGCCGGAGCTGGCGCTGCCTGCTGACGCTGCTCGCTGTCGCTGCCGCTGACCCTGATCGCTGTCCCTGCTTGCTGACGCTGCTCGATGGGGGGGTCGTCGGGCACGGACGCGGACGCGGACGCGGACGCGGGAGCTCACGAAAAACCGGGGGGCCGTGCGGCCCCCCCGGGTGAAGTGCAGATGTGGTGGGGTCCTACTGCCGCCAGCGAACGAAAACGCCCCAGCGATCGGCGTCGTAGTCGGCGATGGGGAAGGAGTCCTCGCTGTAGTCCCAGTTCTCGTACTCACCGGCGACGGAGAAGGCCTTCGACAGGTCGAAGGCGACTCGCGCGAAGGCCCGGTCGAGCTGGAACGGGAAGCTGCCGGTGTTGTCGAAGGTCGAGTAGGCGGCGTCGAGGGTGAGGAAGGCGACCTTCCACATCAGCGCCCCCTCGAGCATCTCGCCGTCCTCGGCGTAGATCGAGGGGAAGGTCTCGAAGCTCTGGGGGGCGCGGATGGGGATCTCGGTGTCGGTGGTGTAGGTGTCCCAGGAGCCGCGGATCATGAAGTTCTCGGTGGGCGTGAGGGTCAGGTCGACGGCGTAGCGGTCGGTGTCGCCCTCGTAGCCGACCAGGGTGTCGTTGTTGTCGAACTCCATGGACTCGGCGGTGAGCAGCAGGCGCAGGATCCGGCTCATGGACCAGTCGACCCGGGCGCGAAGCCGCATCCGGTCGTTGAAGTCGGTCCGCATGACGATGTTGTCGGCGTCCTGGCCGAGGACGTCGAGGAGCAGCTTGAAGCCCCCGACGTGGACCGAGGCGCCGGCGTTGTAGGAGTCGATCTGGCGGTTGAACTCGCCCTCCTGGCCGCCGGGCAGGATGATCTGGGCGACGTCCGCGGAGACGTCGAGGTCCTGGTCGTTGACCGCGTACTCGGCCCACAGGGAGACCGGGCCGAGATCGCGGGCGTCGAGCCGGGCGGTGACGATGCTCTCCTCGCGCTCGTAGCCGGTCTCGGCCTCGACCAGGGTCGAGATGTCGCGCGGGTCGAAGCCGCCGAAGTTCAGGGTCTCCGAGTACAGGCTCGAGATGATGGTCCAGCCCTCGAGCTCGCGCTCCCGGGCCTCGTAACCCACCTTGAGGCCGACGTGGCGGCTGAGGTCCCAGTCGAGACGGAGCTCGCCCCGCCAGTAGGGGTTCTCGGTCCGGCTCTCCACGGACTCGTCGAGCCCGGCGAAGAAGCGCGAGATCTGGAACGAGGCGAGGCTGCCCGACAGCATCTCGCTCATCCGGGTGTCGCTGTCGGCGTCGGCCCTGACGTAGGAGCCCACGAGCCGGGCCCGCTCGTTGAGCTTGCCGGTGACGTGCACGGTGGTCACCGGGGTGTCGGCCTCGGTCCGGGTGCTCCGGTCGAAGGTGTCGAGGGTGATCTCGCGGCCGATGGTCGTGCCGGGGTTATTGCCGATGCCCTCGCCCGGGGCGAGGGTGTCCCGGTACTCGCCGGTGAACTCACGCCAACCCTGCAGGACGGTGCCCTGGATGCGGTTGGTGGCGAACGCGAGACCGACGTAGAACTCCTTCTCGGTCTCCTCGAGATCCGAGGCGATCCGGAACTCGTCGTTGCCGACGCTGTAGGTGTTCAGGCCGGGACCCTCGTAGCGGTTCCAGCGGTAGCCGATGATGGGGGTCACGGTGCGTCCGGGCAGGAACTCGAGCCGGATGTCGAGAACCTCCCGGTCGCGGTCCCAGGTGTGTTGGCCGGGGACGACCCCGCTGTCGAGCAGCGGATTGGCGTAGGCCGGCAGGGCGCTGAAGGCGTTCATCTCCTGGTAGAAGATCGACAGCCGGTAGGTCATGCCGAGGCCCATGTCGAGGCGGAAGCGGCCCGAAGGGCTGCCCCCGAAGCCCGAGGCGTCGACGCGCAGGTGGTCGGCGAAGCCGGCGTCGCCGGAGGGGTCGACGAAGTTGAGGGTGAAGCCGCCCAGGACAACGCCGTCGTCCTGGTTGACCTGGGTGCGGTACATGTCCTCGTTGCCCTCGACGTCGACGCTCTGGTAGCCGACCTCGATGTCGAAGGAGGTCGACTGGGCGGAGGCGGGGGGGCTGATGGTCGCCAGGATGCAGGCGAAGGCGGCGATGGCGATGCGGTGTGTGTTCATCGATCCACCTCCTACTTCAGCAACATCGGCGACGTGTTGGAGCCGTGGACCGCGACATGGCAGGTGGTGCAGTTCCGGTACCGCGGGCTGCGCAGGTCGTGGAACGAGGGCGGCTGGGAGCCGAAGGTCCCGCCCTCGATGAGGCTGTGGCACTCGAGGCAGAGCTGGTCGACCCGGGGCCGGGTCAGGGCCATGGGGTTGGTCGAGCCGTGGGGCTCGTGGCAGCTCATGCAGTCACCGGCCACGTTGGAGACGTGGGGGAAGACGAAGGGCCCCCGCTTCTCGGCGTGGCAGGTGAGGCAGGCCGGCTCGCCCGAACGGTCGATCTTGAGGCTCGCCTCGCCGGCGCCGGCGTGCGGGTCGTGGCACGACACGCACTGGATGCCGCCCCGGTCGAGCTGGTGGCCGAAGGGCTTGGCGAAGGAGCCGGCGGCCGACGGGTGGCAGCTCGCGCACAGGTCGTTGGCCGGCTCGGCGAGGAGCCGGGTCTGGCCCGGCCGCGTGGCGTGGACGTTGTGGCACGCACCGCACCACACCGAGGCGTCGGAGTGGGCGGAGCGGCTCGAGAACATGGTGGCGAGGTCGTCGTGGCAGGTGCGGCAGAGCTGCTCGCCGTCGGCGCCCGAGGGCACCCGGATGAGGGACGGATCGCCGCCCTCCTCCATGTGGCGCGTGCCCATGCCGTGGCAGGTGACGCAGGTCGGCCCGCCGCGCTCCACGATGCCGTGGACCGTGTGCTGGTAGTCGGCCGCAACGTCCTCATGGCACGTGGCGCAGTCCTCGGAGAGGTCCGGGTCCTGCGCCGTCGCCGGGCTTGCCAGCGCGAGGGCGAGCCCGACCGCCGCGATGCCGACCACCAGGAAGGAAGTGCTGTGTCTCATACCCGTTCGTCCTTTCGAGCTCGCACGCGACCCGCCGCGTGGGGCGGCGGGTCGCGTTGTCACGGGTTTCCTAGTGGGCATGGACGGCGGCGACCGAGAACTCGCGGTCAGCGCCGTGGCACGAGGCGCAGGACTCGCCGAAGGGCGCCGTCTGGGTGTAGGCGTGCGCAGCCGCGTCGACCGTGCTGTGGCAGGCCAGGCAGGCGGCCGCCGCCGGCTGGGTCGGCGTGTAGTAGCTGCGCGGGGTGGTCACCTCGTGGGAGCCCTCGGGCGCCGGCACGTAGTAGGTCTCGTCGATGTGGCAGCCCTCGCAGGTGCGCAGGTCGCCGGGGTAGCCGACGTGGTTGTAGTTGTGGGGCGTGCCACCGAAACCGTACACCGTGAAGTCGTCGACCAGCCCACTGCCCATGTGGATGCGGTGGGTCATCCAGCGCATGTCAACCGACTCCGGCGGCACCTCCTCCGGGGGTCTGCGATTGATGTCGGTGTTGTTCGGCCGGTGGCAGAACACGCACTCGTGGATGGCGAAGCGCTGGCCGCCGTGGAGCGACAGGACGTCGTGGCACACGTTGCACTTCTCGAGGGCGACCACCTCGCGGCGCGGCATGGGCTCGTCGTCGGTGATGGCGGCGTAGTAGATCGGGTTGAAGGCGCCCTCGGTGACCTCGAGGCCTTCGGGCGAGCCGTCGTCGATGATCGTCGTGCGACGGACGTCGGCCGAGAAGCCCCAGCTGCCGGTGGCGTCCTCGGGGATCGGGGTCTCGAAGGTCGCCATGTACTCGTCGCCGACAGGGGTCGCGTCCCGGGCGTCCTCGGAGAGGTCGATCATGTGGTCGATGGTGTCGCCGATGGGGCCGGCCATCCGGAGAGTGAGCGTGCGCAGGTTGGCGATGTCGGTGACCATCGTGCCGTCGTCGTTGGTGAGGGTGAAGTAGACGCTCGGGGCGCTGCCAGCCGCGGCGTCGGTGACGTCGGTGATCTCGATGTTGATGCCCGCGAGCTGCTCGGACTTGGTGGGGACGACGTGGGCGCCGGCCACCGAGATATCGAACTCGAACTCACCCTCGGGCTGGTGGCAGTCCGCGCAGTTGTCGTCGTTGAACTGCGGGATCGGGTGGCCGTCGCCGGCCTCCCAGTCGATGAGGTCGTGGCAGGAGCCGCAGGCGTCGCGGCTCGGGCGGGTCATCCAGACGTGGCCCTCGGGGGTGTCGGCGGTGTGACAGCGCACGCAGTTGCGCATGTCCTGGGGCATGATGATGTGCGAGTAGTCGTGCACCACCTGCCGGAAGCCGATGATCTGGTACGGGATGCCGGCCTGCACGCTGGGCAGGTTGGCGCCGGTGTGGATCTTGTGGATCATCACCTTCATGTCGACGCTGTTGCCGGTGTCCGGGTCCCAGGTCTGCATGTTGTGGCACTGCATGCACAGCTTGACGTCGCGCCGGCTGCCGCCGTGGAACGCGAGCTGCTCGTGGCAGCTGTTGCAGGTCTGGTCGAGCATGCCCTCCCAGGTCTCGGTCACCGGGCTGCCGTCGGGCACGAAGTCGTAGGTGACGTTGTCGTACTGGGTGGTCTCGAGGGGGGTGTCGGTGAGGTTCCGGGTGGCGTAGATGCCCAGGGTGTGGGTCACGTCCGCCGGGTAGCCCGAGGGCAGCTGGGTGCCGAAGGTGTAGCGCACCTGGCCGATCCCGAGGTCCTCGAAGGAGCCGCCCGAGTCGCTGGACGCCTGCTCCGCGCTGTCCCCGGTGATCGGGCTGGTCTGAACCCGGGTCGTGTAGGTGACGTAGTCGCGCTGGTCGACGTTGTACCAGGACAGGATGAAGCTCATGCTGACCGCACCCGGCGTCAGCACGCCCGCCCGGTCGAGGGGCTGGCCGAGGTCGTCGGTGAAGCTCAGCTCCACCACCGGCCGGCGGTCGGGCGGGATCTCGATGCTCTCCACGGTGATGTTGAGGCCGGGCCGGATCCACTGCATCTCCTCGGCGGAGAGGTAGTACTCGGCCTGGGCCTTAGTGTAGAGCTGGTGGGGGTCCGCGTCCGGGACCGCGCGTCCCGCCCCCGGGGCCCGGGTCATCATGGGGGTGATGGCCGCACCCGCGGTCGCGAGCACCAGCAAGCTCCTCGTGATCGAAATCATAGTCCTGCCTCCTTGCTCCGAATGGAGTCGATGACGTTGGGATCGACGCCGGGCGCCGGCGTCGGGAATGCCGAAGCGATGTGGATGTCAGACGTCAGCGCGGCGGCTCTCGGGAAGAAACCGTGAGTACCGGTGACGACACGGCCACCGGAGGCCCCGTGGCGATCCCGGTGAACGTGCAATGACAGTCTCATGACCATTCAAGCATGCACGCACTTCGTTTTCTTGTCAACTCAATTGAGAGAGTGATCCAGTGAAAAGGCATTGAGACTCGGACTCCTTTCTCGAGCCCGTGGTGCACTGGTCCCTCCGTCCGGGTGTTGTCAATCAATAGTGGGGCCTCCTCCACGATTCGTCAAGACAGTTCCGTGACATTCGCCCCGGATCGGGGCCCCGGGCCGCGCGATCGGTGCTCCCCAGCGCTTGCCAGGCCGCCTGACCTGGGCGAGACTGCCGTCCATGAGCCGCTCCAAGATCCTCGTGCTGCTGGTCGTCGTCGTCGTCGTCGCGGTCGCCGTTCTCGCCCTGAGCCTGCGCCACCGGATGCGGTGTGTCGGCTTTCCGGGCCCGGGGGTGACGGCGGAGGAGCTGCCGCCGCCGCCGGCGGCCGGCGAGCTTCGCTTCGTCAACTTCAACATCCGCAACTTCCCCCTCGACGAGCGTCCGGAAGATCCGGCCCTCGGCTACAGCCGCCGGACCAACATCTGCGACCTCGAGGCGGTGTTGGACGGCCTCGACGCCCACGTGCTCGGCCTCGCCGAGATCTGCGACACCCGGCGCTTCCCGCCGATCCTGCGGCGCTCGAGCGACGACCGGCCGATGCGGATCCGCTTCGCCCAGGACGGAGGACGCGGCGGCCAGCACGTCGCCGTCGCCTGGGACGGCTCGGTCCTCGAGCTGCTGGAGGAACCGGTCGAGATCGCGGAGGTCGTGGTCAAGGAGGGCCTCCGGCCGGCTCTGGCGGTCCGCCTGCGGTCTGTGAGCCCGCCCGAGGTCGACTTCACCGTCGTCCAGGTTCACCTGGACTCCGGGCCCGACGACTACGACTTCCGGATCCGCCAGATCGAGATCCTCGCGGCCTGGGTGCGGAACTGGATCGCGCGGACCGGCGACCCGGACATCATCCTCCAGGGCGACTTCAACACCATGGGATCTCGTTTCATCGGCCCCGCCGAAGAGCTCGCCCGGGTGGACGAGATCCTCGCCGGTGCCGGGCTCGAGCGGGTGGTCAACGCCTCCGGCTGCACCGAGTACTGGGGGGGGCCGGGCGAGCCCGACGGCATCCAGGTTCCGTCCCTGCTCGACCTGGTCTACGTCAGCGGCCTTCCGGTGCGCGGCCCCGCCAGGTCCTGGCTTCACTGCGAGCGGGCCGGCTGCGGCGAGCTGGTGTCGCGGCCCGGCGCCGAGGACGGCACCTTCTTCGACGTCTCGGACCACTGTCCGGTGACCTTCGAGGTCGTCGTCGGGGGGGTGTGAGGGGCCGGCTGGTGAGCCGTCGTCGTGAGGGGTGAGGGGTGAGGAGTGAGTAGTCCGGACCCGGACCCGAACCCCGAGCCGGTTCGGGAGCGGGAGCGGGTTGACGACCGCAGCGGGCCGGGCGACTGTTCACTGCCACGGCTAGTGCGCTGCGCGCACCGCGACCCGACGCTCACGATCGGGGTGGCCGTAAGCTAGCAAACCCCCTCTCCGGCCCGCGGGAAAGGTCGTGAAGGCGTGAAACGCTCTACCCGGGCCTCCGACCACCTTGG
>DATHSO010000160.1:0-13892 GCA_035464095.1 Candidatus Methylomirabilota bacterium
TGTGGCCGCCCTCCTCGCCGAAGTAGGCCTTGCGGAACTTGGCGACGAGCTCGCGCAGCTTCTCGATCTCACCGAGGTCGGTGCCGTGCTTGGCCTTCATGGCATGCACCTGGATGGCGTGGAGCAGGGCCAGCTTGTGCAGGTACTCCTTCATCGCCGCCTCGTCGGCCGGGTCGGCCGGGATCTTGATCTGCTGGGCCATGAAGTAGGCGGTGACGATGTCCTGGATCTTGAGGGCGTGCTCATCCTTGTTGGCGATCCACCGCACCAGCTGGTTGTAGTTGACGTTCTCGGCGGCGCCGAGCTCGACGATCTGTTTCATGGACTTCTCGATGGTCCCGATGTCCTCCTCGATGAGCTGGACCCGGAGCTCGTCGTCGAAGATCCCGCACGGGATCTGGCAGTGGGCCGATGTGGGCGCGGCTGCGGCCGCGAGGGCGAGGGAAACGAGTGCGACGAGGGCGATCCGCTTCATGGTGACCTCCAGTACTGGTTGTCCGGTGAAACCTCCCGACTCCGGCGGGTATTTCGACGGGCCGCGATGTCCAAAGGCCGGGCATACCGAAAAGAGGCGGCCCGAAGGCCGCCCCCGCTTCGGTGGGAGGTTCCGGTTCACTCGAGGCCGGAGAAGGGGGTCAGGGTCACCGGGTCACCGTGCTCGTTGACGCGGGACACGCGGACGAAGAGCTCTCCGTCCACCGACACGATGAGGAAGACCGGCTCGTCAGCGGTCAGCCCGCCCTGGAGGACGTCGAGCACGCTGGTCCAGAAGTCGAGCTCCCGGGGCGGGACCGTGAAGGTCTCGACGGCGAGGAAGTCACCGTCGCCCGTGAAGGCGGACACCGTCATGTCGACCGGCTCGTCCCCGGGGTTGAAGGCAGCGAGGTTCGAGCGCACCGGCTCGGGGCTGGCGGCCGTTTCCCGCACGCCCAGGACGAAGTGCTCGGCGCCCGGCATCAGCAGGTCGCCGGCGGTCAGCCCGCTCATGAGCTGTCCGGCGGTGCCGACGACCTCGCCGCTGCCGTCGCGGAAGATGGCGTACTCGCGGGCGGTGGCGCCGATGACGGCGTCGTTGAGGCTCGTGAACATGACGGTGCCGATCCCCGTCACCCCGAACAGGTCCTCGACCACGTCGGTTTCGTCGAAGATCAGGGAGCCTCCCGCCGGGACGGTCACGGTCTCGGTGGCCGCGACGCCGGTGGCGCCGTCGTCGCGCAGGAACAGGTCGGCCCGCACCTCGGCGTCGAAGTCCGACAGGTTGACCAGGATCGCCGACCCGGCGAACTCGTTGATGCCGTCCACCGAGCCCACCGCGAGCAGCACGACCCGGTCGGAGCCCTCGAGGGGCAGGATGGTCGTCGGGTCGTTGGTGCCCTCGTAACCGGGGCCGACCCCGTCCAGGACGCTGGCGTAGACCGCAGCCGGGCCACCGACGGCCTCGACCCTCAGCAGGTAGCCGTCGACGGCGCCGAGCCCGAAGGTCTCGGCCACGTCGTTGATCTGGACCGAGCCGCCGGCATCGAGGACGCGCTCCTCCGCCGTCGCCAGCGCGGTGCCGATCGGGTCCTCCGGCCGCACCGAGACCAGGACCTCGTCGGCCACGGCCATGGCGCCGAAGTTGACCCGGAACCTGCCGGCGTCGCCGGTGGTGGTCAGGTACACGACCTCGCCGGCTTCGACGAGCTGCGACCGCTCGATGGCGGGAAACGCCTGGCCGTACTCGGAGGCGTCGCTGTTGCGGGCGGTGACCACGCTCTGGGCGGTGAAGCTCTCCGGCGCCCCGTCCAGGACATGGAAGGACAGCGCACCGACACCGGTCTCGCCGTCTGACAGTCCGAACCACTCGCCGAGCGGGTCCTCGACGCTGAGCAGGGCCGACGCCGGCAGGCTGAGTGTGGTGTGGAGGGTCGGCCCGCCGATGTCGCTTCGCGGGGTGTACGCGACCCGAAGCGCCATCCCGGCGCTGCTGTCGTTGAGAAGCTCGACCATCGAAACGAAGAACGCGTTGACGCCGTTGAGCCTGGCCACCGCCGGGATGACCACGTCGGCGCCAGCCGGAGACGGGCCGTCGAGCACGGTCACGGTCTGGTTCGCCGAGCTCGACCCGAGGGGGTTGGTCACGGTCAGCGTCACCGTGTAACTGCCCGGCGCCATGAAGATCGTCTCCGGGTCCCGGAGGTCGGAGGTGACGCCGTTGCCGAAGTCCCACTGCCAGGAGGTCGGGTGGGAGGTGGAGGTGTCGGTGAACCGGACCACCTGACCGGCCTCCGGCTCGGCGGGCAGGAGCTCGAAGCTCGCCACCGGCGGCGCGGTGGCGTCGGACACGGTGACGGTCTGGCTCGCGGTGTCACTGGCGTCGCCGCGGGACACGGTCAGGCTGACGAGGTAGTCGCCGTCGGCGTCGAAGGTGACCGTCGGGTCTTCCTCGGTGGAGGTCTCGCCGTTGCCGAAGTCCCACTGCCAGGATGTCGGCATCCCGCCCGAGATGTCCTCGAAGCTCACCGGCTGGCCGACCACGGGCTCGAGGGGATCGAAGCTGAACGCGGCCTGGAGGGGGCCGACCGGGGCGATCCGCAGCACCGCGCCGCCGTCGCCGAAGGGGACACCGTCCCGGTTCGCCAGCACATAGAGCTCGCCGGCCGCGTCCTCGCCGAAACCGAGCACGAACATGCCCACCGAGTCCTGGCCGGCGATACGGAGCTCGGTGATCTCGCCGGCCGGGTCGAGGGCGAACAGGCGCCCGGTGCTCCGATCCGGCGCCTGGTAGTCGCCGAAGACGTAGTGACCCTGAAGCTCCGGGATCGCCGAGCCGCGGTAGACGAAGCCGCCGACGACGGCGAGGCCCTCGTCGTGGTCGTACTCGGCGATGGGGTCGATGAGGTCCGGAGGCAGGGACCCGGGCTCGCACTCGTAGACGAAGCCGTCGTCGTCGCCGTTGGCGTCGAAGCAGAAGCTGCCCTCCTTGAGGCGCCAGCCGTAGTTGCCGCCAGGCTCGCCGAGGCTGATCTCCTCGATGTCGTTCTGGCCGACGTCGGCGATGTAGAGCTCGCCGGTCACCCGGTCGAAGCTGATCCGGAACGGGTTGCGAAGCCCCCACGCCCAGATCTCGTCGACCCCGTCCGCGCCGACGAACGGGTTGTCCGGTGGCACCCCGTAGCTGCCGTTGGCCGAGCCCGTGCCGTCGGGGTCGATTCGAAGGATGGTGCCGAGGATGTTGCCCGGGGTCTGGCCGTTGCCGTCGGGGGCATGACCGTCGCCCTGGTCGTCGGCCCGGCCGCCGTCGCCCAGGGAGACGTACAGCAAGCCGTCGGGACCGAAGGTCAAGGTGCCGCCGTCGTGGTTGAACTGGGGCTGGTCAATGCGCAGCAGCTCCCGGCCGCTGCCCCGGTCCACAACCGCTGCCGCTTCGCAGGGCGACGGGATGCGCCACTCGCGGACGACGCTCTGGTGGTCCGCCTCGACGCCCGCCGGCAGGGTCGAGAAGTCCGCCTCGCCGGCCACCGGCTCCGAGGTGTAGAGGTAGAGCAGGCCGTTGTCCGCGAAGTCGGGGTGGAGGGCGACGCCGAGAAGGCCGCGCTCGTCGAAGGAGCCGGGGCCGCCGATGCCGAGCTCGACCAGGCTGTCACGGATGTCCAGGAGGACCCGCTTCGACCTCGTCGCCAGGTCCACCGCCCACAGCAGCCCGTTCTGGTCGGTCACCACCAGTCGATCCGTGAGGGCGGCGCAGCCCGACACGCTGGTCGCCCAGTTGGGGGCGGTCATGCCGGAGACGACCGGCTCGAGGGCGACGGTCAGGTCGCCGGGCTCGATGGGCTCGGGGATCGGGTCGTCGAGAGGCGTCTGCGCGACGGCGGGCGTCGCCAGGAGCAGAGCCAGGATCAGGCTCATCCAGTGGGCCGAGCGCGGTGTCGTCATGACTGGGGTTCCTTTCTCGTCGTGGTGTCCCCCCTCGGTGGGTTGTCGGTCAGTCGGCCCGCACGACGGGTGCGGCCGACCCGTCCCTGCCCGGTCGGCCGGGCGGCGTCGTCACCGAGCCACGAGCGGCTCACGGCAGCGGCTCCGGGAGCACGGTCGTCGGGTCGTCGGTGTCGTTGTCGAGCACCGAGCCGTAGCAGGTGAACCTGCCGCCCGCCGTCTCGGTCCAGACGTCCACGTAGCCACCGGCGACCGGTGCGAAGTCCGCGAACAGGCCGTTGAGCTGGATGTTGCCCAGGGGCGGCAGGGTCCGGCTGGCGGTGCGCAGGGAGGTCCCGTCGGCATCGAACAGCTCGTAGGAGATCGTGATCTCCCCGTCGCCCCCGTTGACCAGGCCGAGGTTGGAGCGGAAGCTCGCGTTCTCGGTTATGAACAGGACCCGGACCCGCTCGCCGGCCACGATCAGACCCGCGGCGTCGACCGCCGGGAGGCTCTGGCCGAAGCTGCCCTGGGGCGCATCGTTGAAGGTGCGGCTCATGACGCGGAGGTCGGCGGAGTCGGACTCCACCGCGAGCGCACCGACCGCCTCGTCGACGCCGAACACCTCGCCGACGACGTTGGTGAAGCGCCGGGTCTCGCCCGGGGCCAGGGTCATCACCGCCGACGCCTCAGGGTCGGAGTTGTCCTCACCCCGGCGCAGCAGGAGGAGCCGGAAGCTGAGCTCGCCCGTGCCGCCGTTGTTGACGTCGAGATCGGTGATGAAGAACGCGTCGCCGACCCCCGACACCACTGCCGCCGCCGGCACGATGGTCCGCACGTCCAGGTTCGGCTGGCTTGCGCCGACGGTGACGGTGGCGCTGGCGCTGTCGGACCCGGCCGCGCTCGTCACGGTGAGCGTGACGGTGGAGTCGCCGGCGCTGTCGAAGCTGTGGACCGGGTTCTGGTCGGTGGAGCTGCTGCCGTCGCCGAAGTCCCACAGCCACGAGGTCGGACCGCCCGACGAGGTGTCGGTGAACTGCACTGTCTCGCCCACCGCCGGGCTCTGGGGGCTCCAGTCGAAGCTCGCGGTCGGGGCCGAGGTGGTCGTGTACTCGATGGTCAGCATCGGCCGGGTCGAGGCATCGCCGTTGTCCCGGGTGTTGAAGCGCTTGGCGGTGCGGGGACCGCTGCCCTCGTCGCCGATCAGGATCCAGCCGAAGTTGCTCGTGGGGTCGTCGAGCCACCCCTGCACGTCCGACACCATCTGCGGCGTGGAGCCCCAGGTGTAGGTCCCGATCCCGCCGACGTCGGCGGAGGCGCTGGCATCGGTCTCGTAGCTGCCGCCGGGGGTCGGCCAGGCCTGGTCCGGGTGGAAGCGGTTGTTCCAGGTGGCGTCGCCGTCCATGGCGGGAGCGCCGCCGCCCTCGCCGCTCGAAGCGTTGGAGCCGGCCTCGCCCCAGTCCATCTGCAGCCGGTGCAGGACCGTGCTCTCGGAAGTCGAGTTCGGCGACCGCGACATCCGAAGCGTCAGCTCGACGCCGGTGACGGTGGCGCCGCTCGGGAGCTCGGCCGCGACGTCGAACATGATCAGCGCCCTCGCGGCCTCGCCACTGCCGTTGCGTCCGGTGAACATGTAGTCTCCGGCCCCGTTCGACAGCGCGCTGCCGGCGGGCTCGTAGATGGTGTTGTCTCTCGCGGCGACGACGGTCGCCGTCTGCGCCGAGGCGGGCGCGGACCAGATGGCTGCGACCAGAATCGCGGCGACGACGCTTCCTGCTCGGTGGATGCTCATGCTCGATCTCCCTTCCCTCGGTGTTCCACGGGCCCGGCCTTCACCCCGAGGTGTTGCGCGGGCAAGCCCGATGATCGTCTCGGTCGATGGTCGGCGAGGCTCAAATGAGATCGAATCGCGCCCGCCACGAGAACCGCCTGGGACCCGATCCCGCCGCGGCGCGGTGGGTTCTCCGATCCCCGGTCGGGGATCACCGCAGGCTGGGTGGGCCACCGAGCCGAAGCCCCCCCGCTCGGCCGTTCATCGGATCAAGGGTCGGGGCTCAGTCTCCGGACCTGCAGGTGGAGAAGCCGCGGTAGCCGACGCTCAGACCCTGGTCGAGCTCGAAGGTGAGCTCCGCATTCGCGCGCCAGTCGGCGTCGCCGCCCAGGGTCCGGACCGAGACGGCCATGCCGGGTGCCGAGAATCGGGCCGTGCCGTCGGAAGGACCAGCGGTCGCTGCGAGCTCCACGAGAACCCCGTTGAGCTTCACGGCTGCGGCGGCGCGCCCTTTCGCGATCCAGAGGACGGGGTCGGTCTCGGGACTTCGATTGAAGGTGCACTCGATGGGCGCTCCGAGCACGCGCTCGGCCTCCGCCCGCGGCACCGGTGCCAGGTCGAGGCGGCTGACGAGGGTGTTCGCGAGCGCATCGTCGACAGTTCCCGCCCTGGCCGGCGGGTCGTGGTAGATGCTCTCGACCGTGTTCCCGGACTCCACGGCGGCCACGAGGTAGCGCATTTCCGCGATCTCACGCCGTTGTGCCGCGATGATCTCGTGCGCGAGCTTCCGCACCCTGGGGTCGCTGATCTGCGCCCTTTCAGACGTCATGATGGCGATCGAATGGTGCGGGATCATGGCCCGCATGTAGCTGGGCCCGGAAACCGTGACCTGGCTTCGCACGAGCCACAGGGCGAGGGCGAAAACGATCACCGCACCCGAGAACACAGCGGCGTTCAGGCGCTTGTTCGAGTACATCCCCAGCATGTAGGCGAGCATGATGACCGCCATCGACGCGCCCATCAGAACGGCCATGTAGGCACGGGTCTCGGAGAAGAACAGGTGCTCCCATGCGGAGGTGTTGAGGTACATCAGGATGAACATCACCACCGTCGAGGTGAGGATCATCAGGCCGAATCGACGGTACGACATGTTGCTGCCTCCTGCTTCTCCGGACGACGACGTCGGCCGCGTCCGGATTCCCATTCACAAGCAAGGCGCGTACCGGTGGCGTCATGGCGCCGCGCCTCGACGGGAACCCACGCCGGTCACACCAACCGGGCGGTGCGGGCGGTCAACCCGGCTGCCTGCCGGCGGTTCGGACCGTGTAGCGATTACAGACGGCGTGTAACGCCTGCAATCACCGCAGCCTCTCGAGCGGGGAATCACTCCATCACGGAGTCAGGGTCCACCGCAGGGAGGCTCCCGGGTCGCTTGTGGAGCGCTCGGTCAGCGGCCGCGGCGGAGCAGGCGCTGGGTGGCCACCACCGGCACCGCCTCGGACAGGACCACGGCGCTCAGGATCAGCACGGCGCCGGCCGCCTGCACCGGTCCGAGGCGCTCGCCGGCGAGGAGGATCCCGAACATCGCCGCGAACATGGGCTCGGTGGTGAGGATGACCGCCGTGCGCGCCGCCGACAGGTGGCGTTGGGCCCAGGTCTGGATGCCGTAGGCGACGGTCGAGGCGACGAGCCCGGTCAGCGCGAGGGCGAACCAGACCTGGCGGGGCGGCGCCTCCACGGTGTCGGCCAGCGGCCACATGACGAGGAACACCACCGCCACGCCGAGCATCTGCGCCAACGTCAACGCGCGCGGGTCATGGCCGCGGGCGTGGCGCGACAGCAGGGCGATGTGGACGCCGAAGGCGACCGCACAGCCGAGCACCAGCAGGTCGCCGAGGGCGAGGTCGGTCGGCAGACGGCCGGTGAGCATGGTCATCCCGACCAGGCTGAGCGCCACCGCGAGCCACGCGACCCGGCGCATGACGGTGCCGTTGAGCACTCGATCCGCGACCGGCGCCAGGACCACGAACAGGCCCGTGATCAGCCCGGCGTTGGTGGCCGTGGTGTGCTTCAATCCCCAGGTCTGGAGCAGGTAGCCGGCAGCGAGCACGAGGCCGATGCCGCCGCCGACCCGAAGCGCCCGGCGGTCGAGCCGGCGACCCCAGAGCGCGGCGGCCGACGCCCCGGCGATCGCGAAGCGCACCGCGAGGAAGGCCACCACGCCCCACACCGCCACCGCGTCGTGGACGATGACGAAGGTCCATCCCCAGACCGCGGTCACCCCGAGCAGCGCCACCGTGGCGACGAGAGCCTGCATGGTCCGGCGAGTGTAGCCGATGTCGTGTTCGGGCCGGCGACCAGCGAGACCTCGACGGCCCCGGCGCTCCATCCCCGGCGAATCGATCGACTGCGAAATGCGATCGTCTTGACTTCGCCCCCCTCGTGCTCTACCTTGAAGTCAACGATATCCAACAAGACACCGATGCGTTCGGAGGTGCTTCCGAGGAGCGGGCTTCATCGGAGGAGGAGAATGGCCGACGGCGCCCATACAGGTGGTCCCGACGTTGCGGCGGTGACCGTATCGAGGCGGAAGCCCCGACTCCTGGTCGGCTCGTATGTCGTCGCCGCGGTCATCCTCGCCGCCGCCTTCTGGGTGCTGGAGTCGGTGATCCACGTGGTCATCTTCCGGGAGGGCGACTTCAGGTCGCAGCTGTTCACGCTGGATCCACACGAGATCTGGAAGCGGCTGCTGTTCGCCACGATGGTGATCGTGTTCGGAATCTACGCTCAGCGCGGCATCAACGTGCGCCGCAGGACCGAGTCCGCGCTCCGAACCAGCGAGCAGAAGTACCGGACGCTGATCGAGAAGGCGTTGAACCCCGTTGTCCTGTTCGACGACGCCGGTCGGGTCCTCGAGTTCAACCAGGCGACACTGGAGTTCTTCCGACTCGACGAGCGCCTGCTCCGCTCCTCGACCTATCTCGACCTCGGCCTCCCCGAGGAAGCGGCTTTCCTCGCCCCGGAGAGCCGATTCCGGCCCCGGCTCGGACGGTCCGAGATCGATCTCCGGATCGACGGGAACCCGAAATCGATGGTGGTCAACATCGTGCCGTTCTCGCTCGAAGACGGCGAGACGCCTCTTTACTACGGCATCGGCCAGGACATCTCCGAGCGCAAGCAGGCCGAGCAGAACCTCCGCCTCGCCCACGAGGAGCTCAACCAGATCTTCCAGACCGCCTCCTCGGCGATGCGGGTCATCAGCCGGGACTTCACGGTGCTCAAGGTCAACCAGACCTTCTCCGATCTGTCCGGCGTGCCACGGGACGAGGCGGTCGGCTCGAAGTGTTACGACATGTTCCCGGGGGACCGCTGCCACACAACGGAGTGCCCACTGGTCTGCGTCCTCAATGGCACGAGCCAGATCGAGTACGAGCTGACGAAGACCCGCACCGACGGGTCATCGGTCACCTGTCTGCTGACGGCCCGCCCCTTCTTCGACGCCGAGGGGCGTGCGATCGCGGTGGTCGAGTCATTCAAGGACATCTCAGAGATCTCGCGGATCCGGGCCGAGCTTCGCACCGAGCGCGACAAGCTCCGTCACATCCTCTTCCAACAGGCCGAGGGCGTCAGCATCCTGCGCACCGACTTCACCATCGAGTACCAGAACAAGACCCTCCGACAGCAGATCGGCGACTGCAGGGGGGTGGCGTGCTACCGGGCCTTTCTCGGAGGCAAGGCGCCGTGCGACCCGTGCCACATGCACGAGGCGCTGGGCGAGCGCCGCCTGCAGCGCTGCGAGCTCGACGCCGGCGGCGGGCGAACGTTCGAGCACACGTACACGCCGTTTCGGGACACGGACGGACGCGAGAAGGTCGTGCTGTCGCGGCGCGACATCACCGACGTCGTCGCGTCCCAGTCCGCTGCCATCCGGTCGGAGCAGATGGCTGCAGTGGGAGAGCTGGCCGCCGGCGTGGCTCATGAGATCAACAACCCGATGAACGGGATCATCAACTATGCCCAGATGCTGATCAACAAACCCCGCGGTCGGCACGAGGTCCTGGACATCGCCGGCCGGATCGTCAAGGAAGGGGACCGGGTGGCCAGCATCGTGGCGAGCCTCCTGTCGTTCGCCCGCCGGGACACGGGCCGCCGGACCGTGGCATCCGTCCGGGACCTGCTCGACGAGTCGCTCACCCTGATCGGCGCCCAGCTGCGAAACGACGGCATCCTCGTCGAGCTGAACCTGGCGCCCGATCTCCCGAGCGTGCTCTGTGTCGAGCAGGAGGTCCAGCAGGTCTTCCTGAACGTACTGAACAACTCCAGATATGCGCTCAACCGCAAGTACGTCGACCCCGCCTGGGGTGAAAAGCGGATCGAAATCACGGCGACCACGGAAGAGGTGGGCGCGCTGCACTTCGTCCGGGTCAAGATCCTGGACCACGGGACCGGCATTCCCTCCGACGTCCTCGAAAAGGTCACCCACCCGTTCTTCTCCACGAAGCCCAGGGGCGAGGGCACCGGCCTGGGGCTCAGCATCAGCAGCGACATCATCATCAAGAACGCCGGGCACCTCCGGATCGAGAGCCGCGAAGGGGAGTACACCCTGGTGGACATCGACCTTCCGGAGATCATGCCAGCCATGAGTTCGGGGCTCCCATGAGCCGCGGGCGGGTCCTGATCGTCGACGACGAGGAGAGCGTCCGGTTCACCCTCTGCAGCTTCCTCGAGGACGAGGGCCACCTCGCCGAGGCGGCCGCAACCTTCGAGGAGGCGTACCGGCTGCTCGGCTCCGCCGCCTTCGACCTCGTGTTCATCGACATCATCCTCGACAACGGCACGTCGGGCATCGACCTGCTGCGCCGCGTCAAGGAGGTCGCCGACGGGACCGAGGTCATCATCATCACGGGAGCCCCGACGGTGGACACTGCTTCGCGCGCGCTCAGGCTCGGAGCCCTCGACTACATCGTCAAGCCGATCCGGCAGGACACTCTGCTGAAAACCACCGCGCTGGCCCTCAAGCACAAGCTCCTCCGCGAGGCGAAGGAGACCTACCGGCTCAACCTGGAGGCCATCTTCCGCAGCGTGCGAGATGCCATCATCACGGTCAACGAGCATCTCGAGGTCGTCGAGGCGAACCCCGCGGCGGCCGAGATCTGCGGGGTAGAGCGCGACGACGCCACCGGAAGACCGCTGTCCGAGCTGGTCCGGGACTGCTGCGGCTCGTGCCTCGAGGCGCTTGCGCAGACCGTCGGCCGGCGGGAGCCGGTCGAGCTGCCGTGCGTCGAGTGCGGCAGCTCTCTCCACCCCGACCAGGTGGTCTCGATCACCGCGGCGCCCCTGCTGCGGCACGACGGGACGTCTTCGGGAGGCGTCCTGGTCGTCCGGAACAGGACGCAGATCGTCGAGCTCGAGCGCTGCCTCGCGGAGTGCCGTGAGATGGCCAGGATCATCGGCACGAGCGCCGCCATCGAGGAGATCCGGTCGATGATCCGGTCGCTCGCCGACGTCCAGACCCCGGTGCTCATCACCGGCGAGAGCGGGACCGGGAAGGAGCTGGTCGCCGACGCCCTCCACGCCGCCGGCAACCGCTGCGGCAGGAACCTCGTCAAGATCAACTGCGCAGCTCTTTCCGAGGGCCTCCTGGAGAGCGAGCTGTTCGGCCACGTGCGCGGTGCGTTCACCGGCGCGGTGAAGGACAAGGTCGGCCGCTTCCAGCGGGCTCACGGGGGCAGCATCTTCCTCGACGAGATCGGAGAGATGACCCCCAGCATGCAGCTGCGTCTCCTGCGCGTGCTCGAGACGATGGAGTTCGAGAGGGTCGGCGACTCGACGCCCACCCGGGTGGACGTCAGGGTCATCGCCGCCACCAACCGCGACCTGCACGAGAGGGTCCAGCGGGGCGAGTTTCGCGAGGACCTCTATTTCCGCCTCAAGGTGGTCGAGATCCACCTGCCGCCGCTGCGCGAGCGCCGGGACGACATCCCTCTGCTGGTGCACCACTACGTGAACGTCTTCAACCGCACCTTCTCGAAGAGCATCGAGGGGGTTTCCGACCAGGTCATGGACCTGTTCGCCAGGTACCACTGGCCCGGCAACGTGCGTCAGCTCGAGCACGTCCTGGAGCACGCCTTCGTCCTGACGCGGCGGCAGGTCCTGACCCCCGAGGATCTCCCGGCCGACTTCATGAAGGTTTCCGGTCCGAAAGCGGTGCGACACCCACGCGGCCAATCGGCCGAGGTCCGCGCCATCCTCGCGGCGCTCGAGCAGGCGTCGCACAACAAGTCCGAGGCCGCCCGCCTCCTGGGCATCAGCCGCCGGACCCTCTACCGGAAGCTCGAGGAGCACCAGATCGTCGTCTGAGCCCGCCGTGGGTGTGACATGGCACAACCTGTGCCACGGCTCCGTGTGACCTGGCACATTCCGGACACCCCCCACCCCGCCCCTGGAGACTCCCCGGTCCCGCGCCTCCACGTCGCACATCGGGGCAGCTCAACTCCCCGCCTGGTCAGCACTTCGGGTTGCCGTCGAGCACTCGGGGCGGTCCCATGATCGCCGCGGCGCCGCTTTGGCACGGTTCTTGATTCTGAGATACGCGCTGCACCGCAACTCGAAGGAAGGAGGCGAGGCCCGAAGCGGGCGAAGGACCTTCCGGTCGCTCACCCTCGCGCCCCCGCCACGGTGCGTCCCCGAGCGGCGCGGGCGTCGATCCGGCGGACCGGAATCGCCGACAGGCACTCACGACGAGGAGGTTGAAATGAGAGGTATCGAACTCAGATCGTACGGGCGCGCGCTCCTGATTCTGATCACCGCGCTGTGCCTCATGGCCGGCGGCGCCGACGCGCGGAACACCGACCAGGTCTGGCCGATCACGAAGGTCCTGAAGTCCAAGGTGGACGACCTCGACATCTGGATCGACGTCGGCCAGGTGACCTTCTGGAACACCAGGGACGAGCTGATGATCAGTATCGAGCCCGACGGGTACATGCTCGCCGAGCTCAACATCCACGTCGTCCAGGAACCGGCGGAGTTCGCTTCCGTCCTGAACAACAAGGGCAAGCCGGTCGCCGGGTACTTCGACTACAAGAACGAGTTCTCGCCAGCGGTGGACGGGTACGTCGAGACGATCCCGTTCGCCGATTTCGACCAGGTCTGCTGGGGGCTCAATCCCGACGTCTGCCCCCCGTTCTTCATCATCGTCCACGCCGAGCTCGTCGGCCTCGGCGAGGCGTCGTTCGCCGAGGGCGAAGGCGTCTTCTATCGGCTCGACAAGAACGACGGCTCGTTCTGGGCCTGGTACGTCGACTATCCGCTGGCGAAGCCCGAGGCCGGGCACTTCGTCGACGCCAACGTCAACGGCCTGACCTTCGCCACCCCGACCCAGCACGGGACCACCGGCGATGAAGGCCACTTCTGGTACCTCCCCGACGAGTCCGTCTGGTTCGCGGTCGGCAGCCTGGACCTGGGCGACGCCCTTGCCGACCGCGCGGTCTCGCCGGTCGACCTCTTCGAGGGCGCCGACATGGACGACGACCGGGTGCTCAACGTGGCGAGGCTGCTCCAGAGCCTCGACGCGGACGGCATGCACGACCGGGGCGCGATCAACATCACCGAGCCGGTCATCGCGTGCCTGGAGAACGCGCTGGTCGGCCTCCCGCCGATCCCGCCTCCCGAGGAGTTCTTCGCCGACGACGCGGCGGTCGGGGCGCTGATCGCGGCGACCGTCGCCGGCTGCGACGTCCCGCTGGTGGAGATCACCAAGGACGAGGCCCGGGACAACCTCGACACCGGCATGAAGGCGGGCAACCTGATCCGGCGCAACGTCTCCAAGAGCCCCGAGATGGCGAGCGACAAGGCCAAGCTCGAGGTCATGCCGGTCTACGTGCCGGCACTGACGTCGGACGGCATGCCCACCCTCGTCACCTACTACGACGCTGACGGCAACGAGATCGAGGCCAGGAGCGTCGCCAAGCCGATCGTGGTCGCCTACCTGGAGGAGGTCGAGGACACCGGCGTCATGGACGTGTTCGTCGCGATCTCGCGCGACGACGGCCAGACCTTCAAGCGCCGCAACATCTCGCGGACCTCCGGCAGGTCGTCGAAGGTCGGCTACCCCGGCAAGTCCGAGAAGCCGATGCTCAAGGTCAAGGACGACATGATCTTCGTCGCCTGGACCGACAAGTACTGCAACGGCGGCCGGCCGGGCTACGCCATCACGGTCTGCCCCGAC
>DATHSO010000161.1:0-26858 GCA_035464095.1 Candidatus Methylomirabilota bacterium
CTGGGGTACCTGCACGGGCAGCGGATCGTCCACCGGGACGTGAAGCCGTCGAACCTGCTGGTCGCCGAGGACGGGTCGATCAAGCTGTCGGACCTGGGGCTGGTGCGCGCCCTGGACCGGGCGTCGGACCTGACGGCGACCATGGAGGGGGTGGGGACGCCGCGCTTCATGGCGCCGGAGCAGCTGCGGGGCGAGCCGCCGACCGCCGCCTGCGACCTCTACAGCCTCGGGATCACCATGTACCAGCTGCTCACCGGGCGACTGCCGTTCGACGGCGACTCGGCGTACCAGATCGCCGACGGCCACCTGCACGCCGAACCGGTGCCGGTGCGCGAGCACCGGCCCGACTGCCCGCGCTGGCTGGCGCGTTTCGTGACGCGGCTGCTCGAGAAGGACGCGCGGGCGCGCTACCCCTCGGCGGCCGATGCCGCGGCCGCCCTCGAGGGCCGGCGGGTCGGGCTGTCCCGCCGCGCCTGGCGGCGGTTCGCGGCGGTCCTCGCGGTGGCGGTGGCCGGGGGCGGTGCGCTGGTGCTCCTAGGTCGCGCGCTGGGGGATGAGCTCGAGAGGGTCGACGTTACGGGGGCCGAGGTGGTGGCCCGGGCCGCCGACGGCCGACGGCTGTGGACCGCGGCTCGTCCCCTGTTCAAGCCGGAGGCGTTGATCGGCGACTTCGTCGGCGACGACGGGCTCGAGGCGGTGGTGGGCTGGAGCTTCGAGGAGTCCGCCACCTCGATCGAGGACAGCGCCGTCATCGAGCTGCGGTCCGACGACGGCGAGGTGCTGCGCGGCTTCGGCACCTCGGGTCTCGGCAAGATCCAGTTCGGGGACATCGCGCCGATCTGGAAAGTCCAGCAACTCGGCGTCGGCCGCTTCTCGGGCGAGGGGCTCGATCTCGTCTGGACCCTGACCAACCCGCGCTGGTTCCCGGGCCTGATCGGGGTGACCAGCTTCCGCGAGCCCGATGGCCGGCCGCTGCTGCTCTTCCCGAACTCGGGGCACCCGCTTCGCCTCAGTGTGGCCGACCTCGACGGCGACGGGCGCGACGAGGTGATCGCCCTGATGCTGAACAACCGGATCGGCTACCAGGTGGCGCTGGTGACGGGCGGGACCCACTCCAGGACGAGCGGCGAGCCGTGCACCCTTCTGGCCTCGCCGGACCTCTGGGTCTACCGCAGGGGAAACGCCGGGGTTCCCGACGGCTGTATGAGCTACACCCCCTTGGGCTCGAACGTGCTCGCCGTGGGGGCGCCGCGCGCGACCTCGACGGGCATCGAGCTGGTGGTCGACGGGACGGTGCGGCGCTTCGACCTCTGGGGCAACCCCGAGGGATCGCCCGCCCACGGCACGGGCGGCACGCTGCGGGAGGCGTTCTGGGAAGACCTGGCCGCGTCCAGCGCGCGGGCGATGCTGTCGACCGAGGCGACCGCGACGGTCGACATGGACCGGCTGCGGACCGCTCACCCCGAGGTGATGGCGGAGGCGCCCTCCGAGGTGGCGGCCTTCATGATCGCGGGCCGTGCGCTGGCCTCAGGAGGCCGTCGCGACGAAGCTCTGGAGCTGCTCCGGGACGGGACCGAGCGATTTCCGGACGAGGTCGACCTCGCCCTGCGCCTCGGCGAGCAGCTCCTCATCGGCGGCGAGCGGGCCGAGGGGCGGCGCTGGCTGGTCGCGAGCCTGAGCCTGGGCCGCAGCGGCCGCAACCACAACGACCAGATCATGATGCTGAGCCTGGACGCGGCGGTCCACGGCGACGGCGAGGCCCTCGCCGCGGTCCGGCATCTCATCGCGAACCTGGCGGCGGCCGCGGGCATCGCGGAGGAGGGACTCGTCGACGTGATGTGGCACTTCTTCAGGGGCGACTGGCAGGACCGGCGTCTGCTCGACCCGCCGCTGAACAGGACCCACCTGTGGCAGCAGGTACTTCGCGCCTGGGCCCGCTTCGAGGCGGACGGCGACGCCGAAGCCGCGCTGGCCGAGGCCCGGCGGCTGGACGGGATCAACGAGGTGAGGTCGCTGGCCCGAGCGCTGGAGGGCCGGGTCCGGCTGGCCGGCGGCGAGGCGAGGATGGCCTACGAGCTGGCCGACACCGCCCGGCGCGATCTCGCCACCCGGTGCCGCGACACCTACGAGTCCTGCGCCTGGCTGCCCCTGGCCGAGTGGGTGGCCGGGCGCGCTTTGGTCGAGCTGGGACGCGCCGACGAGGGCCGGGAGCTCCTCGAGCGGGCCGCCGAGCGGGCGCCGAACACCTGGATCGCCGCCTCGGCGGGGTCCTGATCACCGAATTCGCGCCGGGATTTGTTCCATCGGGTGGACAATTCGTGTGAAGCAGTTCACAATCGCTGGACCAGGGCCTGGAGCGCCCGTAAGGAGGAATCCCAAGATGCCGACTCGGGATCTCACATTCGCGATCGTCGGTTCCGGTGGTGACGGTGTCGTCACGACCGGCGACATGTTGGCGCAGGCCGGCGCCTCGGTCGGGCTGCACGTGATGAAGGTGGAGGCCTACGGCCCCCAGATCCGGGGAGGGGAGTCGTCCTGTACGGTGCGCATCAGCGCCGACCCGATCTTCGCCCAGGGCGACCTGGTGCAGGTGCTGGTGGTCTTCAACTGGGCGGACTTCGGCCAGTTCCGGGGCGAGATCCTCGCCGGAGCCGACGCGGTCGTGCTCTACGAGGCCACCGACGAGACCCCCAGGGAGCAGATCGATCTCGGCCCCCACACCGAGGACGTCCGGCTCGTGCCGGTGCCGTTCATCGAGCTCGCCAAGGAGTCGGCGGGCACCAAGCTGGCCAAGAACATCGTCACCCTCGGCCTGCTGTCGCAGATGTTCAACCTGCCCAGGGAGCCCCTCGAGCGGGCCATCAAGGGCAAGTTCGCCAAGAAGAAGGCCGAGGTCCTGGAGGCCAACCTCAGGGGCTTCCAGGCCGGGGTCGAGTACGCCGACAAGATTGGCGAGGAGGCCGCGGGCAAGCGCCTCCAGTACACCCCCGGCGAGCCCATGCTGCTGATGTCGGGCAACGAGCTGTCGGCGGTGGCGGCGCTGCACGCCGGCTGCCGCTTCTTCGCCGGCTACCCGATCACGCCGTCGTCGGAGGTCCTCCACCTGCTGTCCGAGCTCATGCCTTCGGTCGGCGGCTATCTGGTCCAGACCGAGGACGAGCTCAGCGCCATCGGCGCGGTCATCGGCGGCTCCTTCGCCGGCGTCAAGTCCATGACCGCGACCTCGGGGCCGGGCCTGGCGCTGATGACCGAGATGCTCGGCCTGGCGTCCATGGCCGAGATCCCGGCCGTGATCATCGACGTCCAGCGCGGCGGCCCGTCCACCGGCCTGCCCACCAAGAGCGAGCAGTCGGACCTGTGGCAGGCGCTGTGGGGCTCCCACGGCGACGCGCCCCGGGTGGTGCTGGCCCCGGCCGACGTCGAGGACTGCTTCCACGCCACGGTGGCGGCCTTCAACATCGCCGAGGAGGCGCAGGTCCCCGTGATCGTGCTCTCCGACCAGTTCATCGCCCAGCGCCGCGAGACCTTGTCGATGCTGACCCTGGACCACGAGGTGGTGGGCCGGCAGGTGCCGTCGGCGGGCGACCTGCGCGGCTACCAGCGCTACAAGGAGACCAAGTCGGGGATCTCGCCCATGTCGTGGCCCGGCATGAAGCACGGCGAGTACCAGACCAACGGACTCGAGCACAACGAGGACGGGGCGCCGACCTCGATGCACCTGATCCACGAGAAGATGAACGCCAAGCGCTACCGCAAGCTGCGGCTGGTGCGCGACAAGTACAGCTACTACCGCCGCTACGGTGCCGAGAGGGCCGACGTCGGCATCATCTGCTGGGGCTCGGCCAAGGGCCCGGTCAAGGAGGCGGTGCTCAAGGCCAACGGCCGCGGCGAGCGGGTGGCGGCCTTCGTGCCCCAGCTTCTCTACCCGTTCCCGTACTACGAGTTCCAGGATTTCCTCAAATCGGTGCGCGAGGTGATCGTGGTCGAGCTCAGCTACTCGGCCCAGTTCTACAAGTACCTGCGGACCTTCCTCGATCTGCCGGAGGGCCACACCTACGTCTTCAAACGCTCCGGCGGCAAGAACCTGACGGTCGGCGAGGTCGAGGACAAGATCGAGAAGGTGCTCGAGATGAGCGCCATGCGGCGGGAGGTGCTGGTATGAGCCCCACTGGCGTCAAGGTCGATCTGAAACCCGGCGACTACAAGTCCGGCCTCAAGCCGGTGTGGTGCCCCGGCTGCGGCGACTTCGGGGTCCTCAACGCCCTCTACCGGTCCATGGCCCAGCTCCAGATCGAGCCCTGGAACACCGTCATCCTGTCCGGCATCGGCTGCTCGTCCCGGCTGCCCGGCTACGTCAAGACCTACGGTTTCAACGGGGTCCACGGCCGGGCCCTGACCCTGGCGATGGGCGTCAAGGTCGCCCGCCCCGAGCTCACCGTGATCGCGGTCGGCGGCGACGGCGACGGCCTCGCCATCGGCGGCAACCACCTGATCCACGCCTGCCGCCGCAATCTCGACGTGCTCTACATCCTCATGGACAACGAGATCTACGGTCTTACCAAGGGCCAGGTGGCGCCGACCACGCCGACCGGCGACAAGACCAAGTCGACCTTCTGGGGCAACCCCGAGCCGGCGGTCGACCCCTGCGAGCTCGCGATCTCCACCGGCGCTACCTTCGTCGCCCGTGGCTTCTCGGGCGAGATGAAGAGCCTCACCGAGATGATCACGGCGGGCCTGCAGCACAACGGTTTCTCCTTCATCAACGTCATGTCGCCGTGCGTGACCTGGCGCGGCGACGACCAGTTCAAGGAGATGAAGGCCAAGGTCGCGACCCTGCCCGAGGACTACGACCCCACCCAGCGCGGCAATGCGATCCAGTACACCCGCGAGAAGGACAAGATCACCGTCGGCGTGCTCTACGAGGTCGAGGCGCCCTCCCTCACCGACCAGCTCGAGTCCATGAAGGAGCGCGCCATGGCCGGCGGCAAGGTGCCGAGCACCAAGGAGATCCTGAGCCGGTTCTACCCCCGGTTCTGATCCGCAGCTGATCCGCACTCACGACCGGGAGGCGTCTCGCCTCCCGGTTTCGTGTTTCCCTTTTCCGTTTCCGTCTCCGTTTGCCTGTCCGCGTCCGCGTCCGCGTCCGCGTCCGTGCCCGCACCCGGACCCGGGGGCTGATTCGTCCTCCCTTCGGGAGGCGATGAGATGAAGGCCAGCGGTCGTCACCTCAAGATCGTCGAGTGGTCCGACGAGGACCAGTGCTACGTGGGAACCTGCCCGACCTTGATGCTGGGCGGCGTCCACGGCGACGACGAGGCCGAGGTCTACCGGGAGCTCTGCGAGGTCGTCGAGGAGTGGCTCGAGGTCGAGGCGGTTGCCGAGGCGTCGACAGGAGGTTGAGCCGCCACGACGCAACGGAAGCGCAGACGTCCCGGCGTCGTAACCGCCACGACACATCTCAAAGCTGGGACGCGACGCCCTGCGGATCAGCCTGGCATGGAGAGTCATGCGACCGTCGTCACGCCGTGTCCGATTCAACCGCGAGCCCAGTTCTCCAGGGGAAGCCCCTCGATCCGGGAGAAGTGCTTGTCGTTGTTGGTCACCAGGCGGTAGCCCAGGGTCATGGCGGTGGCGGCGATGACGTCATGAAGCCGCAATCCTTTTTCATGACTCGCCGGCTCCAGAACGACGAGGTCATTCCTCCGACGCGATCCGGTGGACCACCGCGTAGAAGCGCTCGACCGGCTCGAGGGAGCGCATCGCCTCGACGACGCGCTCGAGGTCGAGCCCGACGTAGTCGTGGACGAGGACGTTGCGGAACCCCGGCAGCGGCTCGAGGGCTGAGGCCAGCTCGGGGTCGAAGCGCTCGTCGCGGACCAGGTTCCGCACCGCCTGGGTGTAGTCCTCGAAGCGCTCGCCGCGGCGGGCGGAGAGCTCACCCGAGATGTCGATGACCAATTGGCAGATCGTGAGCAGGGAGAAGAGCACGTCGTTGTGGAGGCTGAGATCCCGCTCGAGGGCGGAGCGGTCGGGGACCCGCGGACCCAGCTGCCGGACGTGGTCCAGGTGGAGCCGAAGCTCGGCGAGTCGTTCCACGAGGTGGGTCATCGCGGTGAGAGCGCCTCGAGCTTGATCTTGCGCATCCGCTCGAGGAAGGGCAGGAGGTCGGCGGCGCGGAGCTGGACGTCGCGGACGTACGCGTGGTCGGCCTCGGAATTCCGGCAGACCAGCCGCTGGCCCTCGGTCACGACTCGGCGCCCGAGCAGGGGTGGGGCATCGTTGAGCACGACCAGGTCGACGGCGCCGATGCCGAGGTCGGCACTGAGATCGGCGGCGAGTCGGAGGGCCGCCTCGAAGCGCTCCTTCCGGGTCCGGTGGACATCGCGGTGGAACAGGATCCCGAGGTCGAGGTCACTCTCCCGGTGGGCTCGGGCCTCGGCCTGGCTGCCGAACAGGTAGACCGACACCACACCCGGTGCAGTCGGCCTGTCGAAATACTCGGAAATGCGATGTGGGACAGTCATTTCGGTGATTATCGCACCTTCCGGCAGCGGCATTCAAGGACGTGGCGCACGGACCGCTCCAGAACCGGACGCCTCCGAGTCCCAAGTGACCACCATGCTCATTGCGGACGTCCGAACCGCGAGACCGCCGTCGGGCACGGGCACGGGCACGGGTGCACCCGGCCTCGCCGTCGGCTACGCCGTGGCAGGCGGACGGGGGCCGGGTCAGAACCGGACGACGGCGGAGACGACGGCGGCGTTGAACCAGGCGAAGCTGTAGACGTCGTCGGTGTCGGCGCCGCCCTCGACGGTGCGGTAGCCGGCGGTGACCGACCACCGGTCGCTGACGTCGTAGCCGAGCTTGAGGGCGAGGTCGATGGCGCGGCCGGGGCCGCCGCCGAGGGCGTCGAGGTCCCCGATCAGGCGCCAGCGGTCGGCGAGCCGATACTCTGCCGCGAGGTGGAGCAGGGGCACGAAGCCGAGGTCGTCGTCCGAGCTCTCGGTGTCGCCCTGGCGGAGCTTGATCTCGGCGTCGCGGATCTTGACGGTGGCCCCGATGTGAAGCTGCCAGCGCTCGGAGTCCTTGAGCCGGTAGCGCCAGGTGAACCGCCACGAGTTGAAGCGGTAGGTCGCCTCGGTGGGCACGCCGGGCTGGTAGGAGGCGCCGGCGAAGTCGACCGGCTCGTCGAGGGTGCCGGTCTCGGTGTAGGACAGCGGTGCCAGCAGCAGCCGGAGGCCGTGACGCTGGTTGATGTTCCAGGTGGCGTACAGGCGGCCGGAAGCCCATGGGCCGGAGCCGACCAGCTCCTCGAGCGAGAACCGCGTTCCGCTCTCGTCGTTGGGGATCTGGACGTCGTTGGAGGTCTGCCACACCGGGCCGGCCTCGAGCTCGAGGATGAAGCGCGGCGGGTCGGCGGCGAAGCCGGGAGTCGCAACAGTGGCGGCGGCCACGAGCAGCGTGACCATGGCGAGTCGTTGCATGGTGGTGTTCCTTTACTCCTCGTCGTGGTCGCGAACCGCGCCGAAGAAGTTGGGGGCGTCGTAGCGGATGGCGTGGTCGCCGTAGAAGGTGACGTGGTCGGGGGCGGTGCCGACGAAGGTGGCGCGCTCGCCGTAGACCCGCGAGAAGCCGACGCGCTCGCTGCGGCCGTCGTCGGTCTCGGCCTCGAGCTCGACCAGCTTGCCGTTGGCGGCCGAGGTCAGGTCGGCCTGGCAGACCGGGCAGCGGAAGGTGTAGAGGCTGCCGAGCTCGGGCTCGAAGGAGAGCGGGTAGACGATGGTGTAGTCGCCGAGCTCGGGGCTGAGCAGGATGAGCTCGCGCTCGGCGACGTGCTCGATGACGAGCACGACCTTGGTCCCCGGGTTGAGGAGCTTGTGGCAGCGGGGACAGTGGTAGTGGCGAGCCATGGGCGGATCTCCGAGGGCCGTCGCGGGCGACGGCGCGAATGTCCTGAACATCATACCGTGGGATGCCTGGGGCCTGCCTCGAGGGCTGCCCCGCCGACCACGCGCACGTCCGGACACCCAGAAGCCCACAACTCTGCACTCTCAACTCCGAACTCTCAACTCCGAACTCCGAACTCCGAGCTCCGAGCTCCGAGCTCCGAACTCTGAACTCTGAACTCTGAACTCCCCTCTTGTGACCCCGGGCACGTGGCAACGGATCGCGCTCGGGCAACGTACTCAGAAGGAGATGCCCGAGAGGATCCCGGTTTCCGCCGTCGTCATCACCCTCGACGCCGAGGCGCACCTCGATCGAGTGCTTGCGCCGCTGCGGTTGTGTGACGAGATCGTGGTTCTCGACTCGGGATCCGGCGATCGGACACGCCAGATCGCCGCCGCCCACGGCGCCCGCTGGTTCGAGCATCCCTTCGACGGCTACGGCTTCCAGAAGCGGCGCGCCGTGGCGCTCGCCCGCCACCACTGGATCCTGTCGGTGGACGCCGACGAGGTTCTGGACGACGACGCGGTCTCGGCGCTGGCTGCGATCCGGTGGCCCGAGGCCGACCTGATGACCTGCTGGCGAGTCCGGCGCCGGACCTTCATCGGAAACCGCGAGATTCTCCACGGTCAGTGGTCCCGCGAGCGGCCGGTGCGCCTCTTCAACCGGCTGGTGACCGGGTTCTCGGCGGTGCCGGTCCACGAGTCGGTGACGGCCACCAGCGGCGCGCGCGACCTGCCCGGGAGCCTGCTCCACTTCAGCTACGACGACCTCAGCGAGGTCATCCGCCTCGACTTCCACCGGCTCAAGGCCCTGAAGTACCGGCGCGCAGGCCGCCGCGCCGGCGCCGGCCTCCTGCTCGCCCGGGCGCTGTGGGCGGGCCTGCACAGCTACGTGGTGCGGTCGGGCTACCGCGAAGGCGGCGCCGGGGTGGTCATCGCGCTGGCGGCGGCGGTCAACGCCACCATGGGCCTGGCCATGGCCAGCGAGTCCGAGCTGGCCGGACGGCCGCACGCGAAGCCCGCGCTCCGTGCCGTCGGTGACGGCTCCCTGCCCAAGTCGGCGTGACCGGAAACCGCCTCCGAGCGATCACGGCGTCACAACCACGAACGCGCCAGCGTCTTGGGTTTCAAACCTGCGATGTTGCGATGTCTTCGCGTGCTTCGCGCCTTGGCGGTTCCGACCCCCCAACCATCGAGGCGACGGAGACTCGGTCGCGGTTCTGGTATCATGGGGTGCACTGCCAAACGGTGCGAGGAGTCTGCCCATGAACGACAGCAAGGGTTCCGGCCTCGGCATCGTCGGCTACGACAGCTACGAGTTCGTGGTCAGCGACGTCGAGCGCAGCCGGAGGTTCTACACCGAGATGATGGACGTGCCCGAGGCGGCACGCCTCGACGAACGCGCCGCCGCCGAGCGCGGCGAGGACGCGGTCCTGTTCACCGCCGGCAAGGCGCGCTGCGTGTGCGTCACGCCGCGGGAGCGGGGCTCCGCCGCCGCCCGCTGGCTCAAGCGCCACCCCGACGGCGTCCGGGCGGTGGGCTTCAGGGTGCGCGACCTCGACCACACCCGGCGGGTGCTGGCCCAGCGGGAGGCGACCTTCTGCTCGGAGATCGTCGCCGAGGCCGATCGCGAGGGCCGACCCCACCGCCACTTCGACATCGCCACCCCCCTCGGCGACGTCCGCTTCCGCTTCGTGGAGCGGGCGGCCGACGCCCTGCCGCCCGGGTTCTCCGCCCTCGAGCCCGGCAGCCGGTCCAACCGCAACGGCTTCCAGGTCATCGACCACGTCACCTCCAACTTCCTCACCCTCGAGCCCCACGTGACCTGGCTGCGCGACGTCATGGGCTTCGAGGAGTACTGGCGGGTGCACTTCCACACCTCGGACATCAACCCCGCCACCGGCGGCTCGGGCCTCGCGTCCAAGGTCATGTGGGACGCCGAGTCGGGCATCAAGCTCGCCAACAACGAGCCGGCGGCGCCCAACTACGAGTCGAGCCAGATCTACACCTTCGTCGAGGCCAACAACGGCCCCGGGGTCCAGCACGTGGCTTTCCACGTGCCGGTGATCGCGCCGACGGTGGAGAACCTGCGCCGCAGCGGCATCGAGTTCCTCGACACCCCGGCCACCTACTACGACATGATGCCGGAGCGCCTCGCGCGGCAGCGGGTCACCAACTTCGCGGAGCGCATCGACGAGCTCCAGCGCCTCGGCATCCTGGTCGACGGCGAGGACGACCGCTACCTGCTCCAGATCTTCATGGTCGAGGGCGGGCTCATGTACGACGACGAGGTCGCGGGGCCCTTCTTCTACGAGGTCATCCAGCGCAAGGGCGCCCGCGGCTTCGGCGAGGGCAACTTCCGAGCCCTCTTCGAGTCGATCGAGCGCGACCAGCAGCAGCGAACGGCCGCGGAGCGGCAGCTCGAGGCCGGCGCAGGCTCGTGACCGGGAGGTCACGAGCCTGCGAGTTCTTAATTATGAATTATGAATTATGAATTACGTCGCATCGGGTCGTGGGAAGAGCAGCGATGTCATTGAGAATTAAGAATTTAGAATTGAGAATTCACGTGTTGCCGTGCCATCGAGGAGGCGGGTGATGATCCACCGACTGACCCGCGGGCAGATTCCGAAGAAGCCGCACACGGTCTTCGAGGTCGACGGCAGCCTCTGCTTCGAGCACTGCACGACCCGGGCCGGCTTCGAGTCGATCTTCACCATTGCCTGGCACCGCCGGCCGCCCCACTGGGTGTCGTCGGAGGAGGACCTCGGGCCGCATCCGGGCTCGGCCGAGACCGGCTGGCAGGGGCCGCTGCGACGGTCGCACTACCTGACCGAGCAGCTCGCGACCGAGGACACGCCGCTGCTCGGCCGCAAGCTCATGTTCGCCAACCCCGACGTGGGGATCTGGCTCGCCCGGCCCGCCGCCTCGGAGGCGACCCTGGTGGCCAACGCCGACGGCGACGAGCTGACCTTCGTCCACTCGGGCTCGGGCCGCGTCGAGTGCCCGTGGGGGGTGGTGCCCTTCACCGGGCAGGACTACGTCTACGTTCCCCAGGGCCTGCCCCACCGGTGGCTGCTCGACGGCCCGGCCCACCTCCTCGTCATCGAAGCGCGCTCGTCCCTGAGGGTCCCGAAGCAGTACCGGGCGCCCGAGGGCCAGCTCACCATGTACGCCCCCTACACCCACCACGACTTCGTCGAGCCCCAGTGGCCCGAGGGCGGCCCCGAGAGCCTCGGCGCGCCGCGCCGGCTGGTGGTCCAGTCGGGCGGCCGGCTCACGGCTTTCGAGCTCGCCCACGACCCTTTCGACGTGGTCGGCTGGGACGGCCAGCTGTGGCCCTTCGCCTTCCCGATCAAGGCATTCCAGCCCAAGACCGGGCTCGTCCACCTGCCGCCCACGATCCACACGACCTTCGCAGGCAACGGCTACGTGGTGTGCTCCTTCGTGCCCCGGATGGTGGACTTCGGCGAGGGGGCGATCCCGTGTCCCTACCCCCACTCGTCGCCGGACTGCGACGAGATCCTGTTCTACGTGGAGGGCAACTTCACCTCGCGCAAGGGGGTGGGCCCGGCCTCGATCACCCTGCACCCCCGGGGCCTCGTTCACGGCCCGCACCCCGGCACCTACGAGGCCTCCATCGGCAGCTCGCGCACCGACGAGCTCGCGGTCATGGTCGACACCTTCAAGCCGCTCGTGCCCACCGCCCACGCCTTCTCGATCGAGGACCGGCAGTACAACACCAGCTGGGTGCGATAACCTCTTCTACTCTCCGGAAATCGAGTCAGCCCGGGCCGCCCGGGCTGACTCGATTTCCGGAGCCCGGCATCACCCTGAGTAATAGGGACTCTCCCCCGATGCGTGGTCGGTGGCGTCGAGCACCCGCTTGATCTCGGGCACCTCGGCGAGGATCGCCTTCTCGATGCCCTCCTTGAGGGTGACCTGGGACATGCCGCAGCCCTGGCAGCCGCCGCCGAACTCGATGAAGGCGGCGTCGCCCTCGACCTTGGTCAGCTCGACCCAGCCGCCGTGGCCGGCCAGGGACGGCGCCACCCGCTCGTCGAGGACCTGCTGGACCCGCTGGGCGATCGGGTCGTCCCAGCTGATCTCCGCCTTGGGGTTGTCGATCTTGAAGCCGGCGCCGGACAGGTCCGAGACCCAGTCCACGGTAGCGCCGTCGAGGTTCTCGGCGCTGGCGGGGTCGAGGTAGGACTTGAACGGCCCCTGGTCTGCGACCAGGTCGCTGTCCTTGGTATCGGCTTCGGTGACCAGGGTGATGTCGTAGTTGAAGTGGCGGTGGCCGTGGCGCCGGGCCACGATGCGGACCCCCAGGCAGCCCTCCATCTGGTCCACGTACTCGCTGATCCTGGCCTTGGCCTCGTCGGTGAAGGTGATCATCGTTCACTCCTCTGCGGCCGGCCCGGCGGCCGGCCCGTGTCTTGGCAGAACAACCCACAGGTGATGGGCGATTCCGGGCAGGGAAACGTAGCACGTTTTTCCTTTTCCCTCTCCCTCTCCTTCTCTTGGACCCATCCTCGAGGGAGAGCGCGTCTGGGAAGGAGAGGGAGAGGGAAAAGGAAAGAAGCAACCCCCGGTCGGCTAGCGCTCCGCGAGGGTGGCCGTGACGGTGAGCTCGGCGCCGTCGCGCAGCACGGTGACCGCGACCTGGTCGCCGGGGCCCTTCGCCTTGAGCAGCGCCGAGTAGGTCCTGAGGTCGGTGACCGGCTCGCCGTCGAAGGCGGTGACGACGTCGCCGGCGGCGAGCCCGGCGGCCTCGGCGGCCGAGCCCGGCATGACCTGCTGCACCCGCACCCCGGGGCCGGCGAAGCCGAAGTCGGGCATGGTCCCGAGGCTCGCCCGTCGGGGCCCGCCGTCGCTCCCGCCCGAGGGGTGGCCGGCGGCCGCCGGGTCGGGGCCGCCCGAGATCGTCACGGTGAGCGGCTCGAGGCGCTCGGCCAGGTAGGCCACCGCCTCGTGGGCCGCCTCGGTGACCACCGCCAGACCCTCGGCGTCGATGGTGTCGGGGGTGTCGGAGGGGCGGTGGTAGTCCGGGGTCGGGCCGGTGAAGAGCTGGACCGCGGGGATGCCGAGCTCGAGGCAGCTCATCTGGTCGGAGCTGTCCAGGGGCTCGGTCACCACCTCGATTGGCGCGCCGGTCGTGTACCCGACGCCCATGAGGATGAAGCGCCACTCCCGCGCCGAGTCGGCGTTGAGGACGTAGAGGGCGCCGTCGGCCAGCCGCCCCACCGTGTCGAGGTTGAGGCAGGCGAAGGGCCGCTCGCCCTCGGCCATGGAGGCCAGGAGGTGGCGCGAGCCGAGCCGGCCGGCCTCCTCGCCGGTGACGGCGGCGAAGCGCACCGCCCGCGGGCGGGGCGGCTCGGCGGCCATGGCCCGGGCGAGCTCGAGCAGCACGGCCACGCCGGAGGCGTTGTCGTCGGCCCCGGGATGGACCTGGCCCTCGTTGCCGGATCGCACATCCGGCCAGCCCTTCCCGAGGTGGTCCAGGTGCGCCATGACCAGCACCGGCGCGAGGCCGGGATCGGTGCCGGGCACCGTGGCCACCAGGTTGGTCAGCACCATCTCCCGCTCGGGCTCGCCGCCCAGCCAGCGCCAGCTCTGGCGGTAGCCGTCGTCGCCGGCGGGCTTCAGGCCGGCGTTACCGAGCTTGCCCTCGAGCCAGGTGGTCGCCGCCTCGAGCCCGGACTCGCCGAGACCGCGGCCCTCGAGGCAGGGCTGCGCCAGGTAGTCCACGGTACGCTGCAGCCGGGCCGCGTCGAAGACCGCTGGCAGCTCGGCCAGAGGCGGCCGGGAGGGCAGCTGCAGGTCGACGAGCGGGCCGTCGGAGAGGTTGCGCACCAGCGGCGAGCCGATCGGCCGCCACATGCCCTTGGCGACGTTCTCGGGCTCGTCCCCCTTGAAGCCCAGGTAGGAGTAGCGGGTGTAGTGGGGGAGCTTGCGGGCGAGGCCTGGGATCGCCGCTGCCGGCTCCGCCGCCACCCAGCCGAGGGCGTCGGCGGGGTCGGACGGGGCGCGCGCCACCAGGACCAGGGAGTGGCCGGCGCGCGGCATCTCATCGCCGGGCAGGACGACCGTGGACTCGCCGACGGTCACCCCCTGCTCGGCCAGCCGGCCGGCGACCTCGCCCGAGAAGGCGTTGGACCAGCCGAGCAGCCACGCCGACCCGGCGGGCAGGGACTCCAGCTCGCTGTCGAGGACGACGCGCGGCTCGGCGGGGCGGGCCCAGGCGGCGGCGAGCTCCCGCCACGCCGCCAGCTCGTCGGCGCTCGCCCGCGCCGGCAGCACGAACAGGGGGGAGTCGGCGCCCATGAGGGTGGTCAGGGCGGGCGGGACCTCGAGGGGGTCGAGGCGGCGCATGACGTCGAAGGCCGGGTCCACGTCCAGGCGCAGCGGGCGCCGAGAGCTCGCCAGCTCGAGGATACAGTCGCGCTCGCCGCAGGAGCCGGCCTCGACCCACAGCGGCTCGTCGGTCCCTTCGACGGTGATCGCCACCGGCATGGTCACCGGGAAGGGCTCTCCGTCCTGGCTCTGGCGGAGGTGGACGGTGACGGCGAAGGGGCGCTCGGCGCCCGGCTCCTCGCGGACGGCCACGTCGACGATCTCGATGGTCGGCGCACCGGTCCGGCGCACCCACTCGTCGACGAAGGGGGCCCAGTCGCCGCCGACCTCCTGGCTGAGGGCCCGGGCGATGTCGGCGAAGGAGGCGCGGCGGAAGCGGTTGTCGCCGTGAAAGCGCGCCATGGCGTCGAGGAAGGGCTCGTCGCCCACCGCGCGCCGGATCATGTGGAAGAGCATCAGGCTCTTGCCGTAGCCGACCGCCTCGGAGGCCGCCGAGTGCCGCGAGCCGAACTCGGCGAGGGGGAAGTCGTCGCCGCCCGACACCAGGTCGCTGTACTTCTTGAGGGTGGCCCGCCGGTAGACGACGCCCTCGCCTCGCTGCTCGGCGAAGAGGTGGTCGGCCATGTACGCGGTCAGGCCCTCGCACCAGTTGCCCCCATCGGCGTCCACGTAGACCGAGTTGCCCCACCAGTTGTGGAGCAGCTCGTGGGGGTAGGACGAGGTCAGGATCCAGGGGAAGCGGATGATTCGCGGCCCCAGCAGGGTGAAGCCCGGCATGCCGTAGCCGGTCTCCCAGAAGTTCTCGACCAGGGCGAAAGAGGCGTAGGGGTAGGGCGGCAGCATGCCCTCGTAGAGGGCGAGGTAGCGCTTGGTGGCGTCGAGATATCGCGCCGCCAGCGACGGGTCGTCCTCGCGCAGGAAGGTGAAGACCTCGACGTTGCCGGCCCGCTCCGAGGTTTCGGCCCACGGGCCGGCCACCAGGTAGATCTCCTCGGTGGGGTGATCGAGCTCCCAGGTCGTGGTCCGCGTCCCGTCGCCGACCAGCTCGTGGCGGGCGCGCCGGCCCTGGCTGACCGCGTGCCACGGCGGCTCGAGCCCGGTCACGGTGAGGGAGAAGGTGACCAGCTGGTCGCCGAAGGTGGGCACCCAGAAGGTCGTGCCGGCGAGAAAGACCCCCTGCGGGTCGATGAGCCCCGGGGTCTCGGAGAAGCTCCGCTGGTACTCCTCGCCCTGGGTCGCGAGCGGGTGGTGGATGACGCCGCCGTAGCGGATCTCCACAGGGCCCGGGGCGGTGTCGTCCGGACGCAGCCGCCAGCCCTCGACGGGGACGTTCTCGGCCACCGTGTCGGTGGTGGCGTTGATTCCGAAGAAGTCGGCCGCCACCGGCCCCTCGACCGCCTCCAGGCGCCAGCCGGGGGTCGCCACCTTCGGGGCGAGGCCCGCGTGGAGGACGAAGCGGTAGGCACCGTCCACGTCGGGCGCCACCTCGGGGCCGACGGTCAGCACGTCGACCACCTCCAGGCTGCTGCCGGCGGGATCGAGCCGGACCTCGAGTGAGTGGTGGGGGCCCGCCGCCAGGCCCGGGAGGGCGGCGGCGAGCAGGATCGGGACCAGGGTCGAGCAGCGAACGAAGCTCGGTCTCATCAACGCCTCCAGGGCGCATTCTACCGGGTTCGGCGGCGGGCGGGCGGCCCGCCGGCGGCCCCGGGCGACCAGCCGCGGCGAGATCGCGTCCCGAAGCGATGCTGCGACGCTGTCCCCGTCGACGAGATCCTGGAATGGACGGAGGTGGCGGCTGGGTTGCGTCAGGCGGCGGTTCACCGCCGCGAAGGGGCTCTCATGATCACCGTCATCTCGGGAACCAACCGTCCCGGCTCCAACACCCGTCGGATCGCCGCCCTCGCCGAGGAGAAGCTGCTCGAGGCGGGGGAGGAGGTCGTCCTCCTCGACCTCGTCGAGCTGCCGATGGAGCTCTTCGACGGTACCAGCTACGCCTCGAAGCCGGCGGCCTTCGCGCCCTTCCAGGATGCCGTTCTCGCCGCCGCCGGCATCCTCACCGTGATCCCCGAGTACAACGGCGCCTGCCCGGGCATCATGAAGTACTTCATCGACATGCTGCGCTTCCCGGAGAGCCTCTACGAGAAGCCGGCGGGCTTCATCGGGCTGTCGGCGGGCCCGTGGGGCGCGGTGCGGGCGGTGGAACAGCTCGAGATGGTCTTCCAGTACCGCCACGCCCACCTCTGCGGCCGCCGGGTCTTCATCCCCAACGTGGCCGCCGTCCTCGATCCCGACGGCCGCTTCGCGGACCCCGCCACCGAGCACCGCTTCGGCGAGGCCGTGGCCAAGTTCTCCGACTTCTGCCGCCGCCTCGGCGGCTGACGGCGCGACGCGACGGCGGCCGCTCCGAACGGTCGATGGCGCGATCTGCTACCATGCGACCGTTTGCCGACCCGGTTTTCCAGTGCAACCGTGAACCACCGACCATCAAGGAGACGACAGATGATCAGGACCCGTGTAGTGGCCGCAACCCTCGCCCTGCTCGCAACAGCCGGCATCGCCGGCGCCGACCTCAAGATCGTCCAGAACGCCCACCAGGACGCCTTCTCGATGATGGGCCAGAGCCAGCCCGCCTCCGACGAGCAGCGGGTCACCTGGATCGGCGACGGCCGGATGCGGATGGACCAGGGCGACACCTCGACGATCGTGCTGCTCGGCCAGAAGAAGATGTTCATCGTCAACCACGACGAGAAGTCGTACTACGAGATCGACCTGCCCATCGACCTCGAGTCGATGATGCCGCCGGGCATGGCCGAGCAGATGATGCAGATGATGACGTTCGACGTCACCGTCACCCCCGCCGACGAAACCAAGCAGGTGGGCGAGTGGACGGCGAAGCGCTACGACATGCAGATGAAGTCGGCCATGCTGACCATGGACGCCGTGCTCTGGGCGTCCACCGAGACCCCGGTCGACGTCGACGCCTACCGGTCCCTTTACTCCGAGGTGGTGAGCCTGCAGCCGGGGACCGCGGACATGCTCGCCGAGATGCGCAAGGTCGACGGCTTCGTGGTCGCCCAGGAGAGCACGATGAGCATGACCATGATGGGCGACACCAAGGTCGGCTCGACCGAGACCACCGAGAGCATCACCGAGGCCGAGCCGCCGGCCGGGACCTACGCCCCCCCCGAGGGCTACACCGCGTCCGAGTTCGACTACATGAAGATGATGCAGCGCTGACCCGTCGCGGCGATCGCCGCAACCGAACCCGACGGCCCCTCCCCACGGAGGGGCTTTCTTGATCGTCCGATCGCGGGCCGTCAGCCGGTCCAGCGGGCCGCCAGCAGGGTCAGGTCGTCGTAGGGCGTGTGGCCTCCGGTGAAGGCCTCGACCTCCTCGAGGACGAAGTTGACGATCGCCTGGGGGGAGCTCCCCGGAGCCGTGGCCAGGACCGCGGCCAGGCGGTCCTCACCGAACAGATCGCCGGACGGGGACTGGGCGTCGACCACGCCGTCGGAGTAGGCGAGGACCAGGTCGCCCGGGTCGAGCTCGACCTGGAGGACCCGATGGCCGCCGGTTCGGAAGGCGCCCAGGGGCAGCCGGTGATCGGGAAGCCGGAGGCTCTGCACCGAGTCCGTGCCGCGCCGCAGCAGGGGCGGCGGCTGGCCGGCGAGGGAGTAGCGCAAGGTCCGCTCCGAGCACCGGAAGGCCAGGTAGCCGAGGGCGACGAAGCTACCGGCCTGGGAGGCGTCGCGACGGTCGCCGCGCAGGGTGTAGAGCCGCTCGTTGGCGAGCCGCAGCAGCTCCTCGGGCTCGGGGTGGGCCATCGCCAGGGTGTTGAGGACCTCGTGGGCTGCCATCATCATGAGCGCGCCCGAGATCGACTTGCCGGAGACGTCGCCGTAGACCAGCACGTGCTCGCCGGGAACGGCGCCGGGAAGCTCGGTGTAGAAGTCGCCGCCGACCTCGCGGGCGGGGCGGCACAGCGCGGCCACCTGCCAACCGTCGGCGGCCTCGAGGCGGCGGGGCAGCAGCGACGACTGGATCGAGGCCGCGATCTTGAGCTCGCGCTCGAGCTCGGCCTGGCGGGCGCGCTCGTCGAGCAGCAGGTTGGTCTCCAGGGCGATGGACGCCTGGTTGAGCAGACCGCGGAGCAGCTCGATCTCCTCGGGCTCGAGGGCGGTCCGGCCGGACTTGCCCGACAGCAGCATGACCCCCACCGAGCGCCGGGTGGTGGCGAGCAGGCCGACGGTCTCGACGCCGGCCGAGGCGAGCTCGTCCCCGAGCCGGTCGGCCTCGACCGAGAGCAGTCGGATGGGCGCCAGCTCGTCGAGACGGACCAGCGGGCCCTTCTGCTTCAGGAAACCCTGGAGGACGCCGACCACGGGCAGCTCGGCCGGCAGCTCGTGCGGCCCCGCGACCCGGCGCAGGCGGTCGCCGGCGCCGAGGTAGAGGGCGGCGAAGTGGAGGCCGAGCAGCTCCGGCAGCCGCTCGACGAGCTGGGTCACCACCGGGCCGATGTCGACCTCGCTGGTCAGGGCCTCGCCCATCTCGACCATGGCCCGCTGCAGACGATGCCGCTCGGCGAAGAAGAAGCGGTCCACCGGGCCCTGCAGCCGTTGCCTCAGGGGCTCGAAAAGGAGCACGATGGCGAGGGCGAAGACCACCGGGAAGTAGGGCGAGTCGGCGATGGCCGTGCCCTGGAAGACCCGGTTGAAGGAGGCGATGCCGAGGGCATAGATGGCGGTCACCAGGGCGGTGGTGATGGTGTAGAGCAGGCTCTTGCGGAGGATCACCCGGATGTCGAGGAGCTGGAAGCGGACGATGGCGTAGGCGAAGGTGATGGGAACCAGGATCAGGGGCACCACGCCGTAGAAGATGAAGCGCTCGGTGTTGAAGAACGACGGGAAGGCGACGGCGAGGACGATGAAGGGGACGACCCCAAACAGGGTTCCGAGGAAGACCAGACCGGCGCCGCGGCGCTGTTGGACGTCGGGCAGGTACCGGGCGCTCAGACCGAGAGCGCCGAGGCCGAGGACCATGAAGCCCACCATGACCCACCAGTTGGCCATGGGCGCTCCGCTGATCAGCGGCAGGGGCTCGCCGGTGCGCCACGACCAGGCGAGGTTGGCCACGTAGACCAGGGGCGGCAGCAGGTAGACGGGGAGCAGCCGCGGGCTGCGCCTCGCGATCCAGGCGATGGTGTCGGCGATCGGGTCGCGCCGCCACTCCCAGACCGGCCGCGGGAAGATCAGGAAGAAGTGGAGGAAGGCCGCCGGCAGGAAGAGCAGCGCCATGGTGCCGGTGGTGAGCACGAAGGTGTCGACCCAGGAGTACGAAGCTGGGCGCAGCCGGCACACCAGCACCAGCATGAACAGGCTGCACATGATGAAGAAGACCCGGGCCGCGGGCAGCCGCGGCTGGCGGGCCACGACGAAGGTCCCGACCCCGAAGAACAGGAAGCCCAGCAGGGCGGCGAAGAGGTAGGAGGTGTCGCCGATCCGGCGGCGGCCGAGCTCGACCTGGGCCTCCTGGATGGTGCCCCCCGAGCGGTACATGTAGGGCACGAACTCGCCGATGGTGTGCCGGTTGAGCAGCTGCTGGGCGTGGCCCGCCGACGACAGGATGCTGCGGTCGATGCCGACGATCACGTCCCCGGGCCGGATCCCGGCTCGGTGGGCGCCGGAGCCCGGCACGACACGGCTCACGACCGTCGAGCCCGGGACGTCGGCCTCGAGGATGACCCCGTCGTAGGGGCGCGGCAGGAACATGTCCGCCACCGACAGGACGGCGAGGAGGAAGGCCGCGACTCCCGGGGCCAGGAGCGGGGCGTACTGGCGGAGGGCCCGTGGCATCACCACATCATACGCTGCCACGTGGCCGCTGGTTCTGAGATTCAATATCTCGTAATTCTCAATTCTAAATTTTTAATTCTTAATTACCATCGCAGCTCAATCCGTTGCGATGACATTTCATAATTAAGAATTAAGAATTAAGAATTAAGAATTAAGAACTGAGAACTGAGAACTCATCAGATTCCGCTGCCGTTCTCGAACAGCTGGGTCGACGGGCGACTCTGCGAGATCCGGCTCCCGGGTGGCGCATCGCGGGTCAGCCAGACGTTGCCCCCGATCACCGAGCCGCGGCCGATGGTGACCCGGCCGAGGATGGTGGCGCCGGCGTAGATGGTGACGTCGTCCTCGATGACCGGGTGGCGGTCGATGCCCTTGACGGGGTTGCCGTGGGCATCGAGGGGGAAGCTCTTGGCGCCCAGGGTCACGCCCTGGTAGACCCGAACCCGGTCGCCGATGACGGTGGTCTCGCCGATGACGACCCCCGTGCCGTGGTCGATGAAGAAGCGTTCGCCGATGGCGGCTCCGGGATGGATGTCGATGCCGGTCTCGGAGTGGGCGTGCTCGGCGATGATGCGGGGGATGAGGGGCACCTCGAGGCGGTAGAGCTCGTGGGCGATCCGGTGGCTGGTCAGGGCCCGGACGCCGGGGTAGCAGAAAATCGCCTCGGCCGGGTCGGTGGCGGCGGGGTCGCCCTCGTAGGCCGCCACGGCGTCGAGGGCGAGCAGCCGTCTGAGCTCGGGCACCCGTTGGAGGAACTCGGCTGTGATCCGCTGGGCCTTGGCCAGGCAGGCGGCCGGGGTCCGCTCGTCGGCGCTGCGCCCGCAGGCGAAGCACAGACCCCGGTGGATCTCGTCGACCAGGACCAGCGCGGCCTGGTGGAGGGTCGCGCCCATGTGGAAGGACAGGCTCTCGTCGGTGACGTCGCGGTTGCCGAAGTACCCCGGGAAGATCACCGAGCGCAGCAGCTCCACGAGGGAGAGGATCTCGGCGCGCGACGGCAGCGGGTGGCCGCTGAAGGTCCGCCGCATGGGGACCGCCAGGTGGTCACGCTGGGCGTGCAGCTCACCGACCACCGCGGTCAGCACGCGGTCGATATCGGGGGCGCCGTGGTGGTGCGGTTGCAGGGTGACGAGCTCGCTGTCAGCCATGGCCATGCTCTCCCGAGGGAGCAACACTGGCGGCGGCCGATCTAGTCCGCGTCCTTCCCGATGGTGGCGCCGGAGAGCCCGGCGGTGATCAGAACCCGCGCTTGAGCGAGCCCGCCCGTCCCTTGCGGGCGGCCGCCCGCTGTGCCGAACGCTGCCGGTCGTCCTCGGCCTGGTGGCAGGCCTTGTACTTCTTGCCGCTGCCGCACCAGCAGCGGTCGTTGCGTCCGAGGGTCGGGATCTCGCGCTCCTCGGGGCCGAGCATGAGCCTCTTCAGGCCAGCGGTGATGTTCATCCTGCGGTCCTTTCGGCTGGTCGCGACCGTCGGTCGGCGGCGCGATCGGGCAGGGACTTTACCACCGCCTCCGGGCCGGTTCAAGGGCGGATGCCGGGAAAGCCGGGGATGCCGAGGAGCTCGGCGATGCGGACGCCGATCTCGGTGTTGTCGATCACCCCGCTGAACTCCTCGGCGCCGGGGCCGAAGGCGAACAGGGGCACCCATTGGGCGGTGTGGCCGGTCGTGGCCCACCGGACCTCGGCCAAGCTCTCCTCGTAGGCGCCGTCGACGATCCCGACGCCGCCGGTGTCGTGGTCGGCGGTGACCAGGACCAAGGTGTCGCCGCGCGGCGCGGCCCAGTCGAGGATCGCGGCGAGCGCGGCGTCGAGCTCAGCGATGCCGGCCACCAGCGAGGCGATGTCGTTGTCGTGGCCCGTGCTGTCGGTGACCTCGGACTCCACCAGGAGCAGGAAGCCCGTGCCGGTCGCCGCGAGACGCTCTACGGCGAGCATCGTAGTCTCGGCGAGCGCCGGGCCGTGGGCGTCCCCGTGGCCCCCGCGGGGCGGGAACCAGCCGAGCACCGGGCCGCGAGCGGCCGTCAGCCCCGCGAGATCGCGGGCGACCTCGTACCCGGCGGCCTCGGCCAGGGTGTCGATGCCGGCGATGCGCTGCTGGAAGGCCTCGTTCCGGAGCGCCTTGGGGAAATCGCTCCAGTCCCCGCCCAACAGCACCTCGCTGTCCGAGGCGAGCATGTCGTCGAGGATCTCGGCGTAGTGCTCGCGCTTGACCTCGTGGGCGGTGAACCCGGCCGGGGTGGCGTCCACCAGCCCGGAGGTGGTCACCAGCCCGGTGGCCACGCCCGCGGCCCGTGCAGCCTCGAACAGAGTGACCGGGACGCGGCCGTCGGAGAGCACCGAGATCGCCTTCTTGGGCGCCTTGAAGCCGGTGGCCATGGCGGTGGACGAGGCGGCCGAGTCGGTGACCAGGTGATTGCCCGCGTGGGTGCGCATCAGAGCGGTGACGGGCGCGCTCTCCATGACCAGAGCGCCGGCGGGACCGCGGAGGATCGCCGAAGCGGTGCTGACCTGGCCCACCCCCATGCCGTCGCCGATCATCAGGATCACGTTGAGGGGGCCGGGGACGGCCGCCTCGACCGGGGCCTCGCGGCGCTCGGCCTCGACCAGCTCGCCCGAGGCGGGTGCGGGGAACTCCATTCCGATTCCCTGCTGAGACCGCAGCACGAGGTTGCCGACGGCCAGCTCCCAGGGTGCGAGGCGCGCGGCGATGGCCAGGATCAGGGCGACCAACACCAGGGTGGCAAGGGCCGGGACGAGGAACCGTCGGGGCGGTCGGGATGGCTCGAGGGGCATGCGTCCTCCCACCGAATCTCAGGGATGATACCCCTTCTCGTCGCACCGAGGACCGACTTCACGGAAACATTACGTCGCGTCCCGCGCGGACCGCGAGCCGCGCCGCCGGTGGGCCCGGCGGAGTGAGAAGAAAACCACCGCGGGCCGTGTTATACGGGCGGGTGCGGAGGCACCGGCCGCCGCGCCCGCCGACCGGAGGTTAGCCATGATCTTCGACCCGATCTACCTCGTCTTCATCGCACCGGCGCTGCTGCTGTCCCTGTGGGCCAGCTACCGGACCAAGAGCGCCTTCAAGAAGTACTCCCGCGTGCCCACCGCCGGCGGCCAGACCGGCGCCCAGGCGGCGGCGCGACTGCTCGCCGCGGCGGGGCTCGACGACGTCCGGATCCTGCGCGCCCAGGGGATGCTCACCGACCACTACAACCCGGTCAACCGCACCCTCAACCTGTCCGAAAGCGTCTACGACTCGCACTCGGTGGCCGCCGTCGGGGTCGCCGCCCACGAGGCCGGCCACGCCATCCAGCACGCCCGGCACTACAAGCCGATGTGGCTGCGCTCGATGCTCGTGCCGACCGCCAACGTCGGCTCCAGCCTGGGCTACATCGTGATGCTGGTCGGCCTGTTCATGTCGGCGGCGAACATCGTGCTGGTGGGGGCGGTCCTGTTCTCGGCGGTGCTGCTCTTCCAGATCGTGACCCTGCCGGTGGAGTTCGACGCCTCGCGGCGGGCCAAGGCGATGCTGGTGGAGCACGGTCTCATCGCCGGGCCCGAGCGGCAGGGTGTCGACCGGGTCCTCAACGCCGCCGCCCTGACCTACGTCGCGGCCGCCATCTCGACCCTGCTGACCCTGCTTTACTTCCTGTTCCGGGCCGGCCTGCTCGGCGGGCGTCGCGACTGATTCCGGTCCGATCCCGACCGTCGTCGTCCCCGGTCACTGCCTCGGCAGGGTCTGGACCAGGTCGGTGGCCGGTCGGCGCAGCTTGTCACCCACCACCCGCTCCGCATTGAGCTGGGTGTACTCCACGGTGATGGCCTTGGGCCCGCCGACGACGCGGCCCTCGGCCAGGTCGACGAGGGCGATGCGGACCCTGGCGCTGTGGACGAAGTCCCGCTGCCCCATGACCACGATCGGCCGATCGCCCAGGTACTCCACCCGGATCGGCACCAGGTAACGGGCGTACGGGCGCAGGGCTTCCCGGACCTGCTCGGGATCCGGCCGCTGCTCGGTGTCGAACAGGCTCTCGAAGCCGGGGATGCTCGTGAGCTCGACGAGCTCGACCCCGGCGGCGGCGAGCCGGCCCTTGACGTAGGTCTCGGCCTCTCCGGCCAGCAGCCGTTCGCCCATCGCCATCACCACCGTCGCGGTGGCGGGGGGGAGAGCCTCGGCGGGCGGACCGGGCTCGGCGGCAGCCGCCGCCGGAGCGTCGTCACCGCCCCTGGACTCGCGCGGAACGGCCGCGGACTTCACCTCGGTGGAGGGTAGCTCGCCGGGCGCCGAGTCGTGGGACGAGGACCGGGGTGCCCCGCTCTCCCGGATGGACCCGGCCGCGGACGCTCCGGTTTCGGGCCGGGAGCTTGGCGTGCTGGCCTCCGGTCCCGCGCCCACCACCGGCGGCGGCTCTCCGGCGTCGGTCCCGGCCGGTTCCTCCCCGACCCGCTGGGCCGTTGCTGTCTGGGGGTCGGCCTCGGTCGGGGCGGTCTGGACGACGGCTGTGCGGTCGCGCTTCACGAGCCGGTCAACGACTCCGCTCTTCGCCACGAGCACGGCCGCGACCGCCGCAGCGGCGATGAGGAGCACGACCACCGCGGCGGCGACCAGGAGCGGGCCGCGGCGGCTCGACGCCGGCGGCGGCTGGCGAGGGGGCGCCGTGGCGACGGGTGCCTCGGCAGGTACGGAGGCAGGCCCGGTCTGGTGAGGCGGCGGCGGCGGTGCGCTCGCCGCCATTTCCGCCGCGCCGCTTGCCACGGCCACTGTCGGCTGGGTGTTGATGTCGTCCTCGGAACCCGGTGGCGGCGGGATCTTCGGCGCCCCGGGTGCGGCAGCTGCCCGGGAGGCAGCCACGGCGGCACGTTCCCCACGGGCCTCGAGCCAGGCTTCAAGGTCGTCGATGAGGATGCTGCAGCTCGCGGTGCGCTGGTCGGGGTCCTTGGCGAGCATCCGGGCCACGATGTCGCGCAGGGTCTCGTCGACCTCGGGGTTGAGCTCGCGCACGTCCGGCGGCTCGGTCTCGACGATGTGTTTGAGCAGGGCCAGGGGGCTGTCGGCCCGGAAGGGCATGGTGCCGGTGAGCATCTCGAAGAAGGTGACGCCCAGGGAGTAGATGTCGGTTCGGTGGTCCACCGGACGGTCCAGGCACTGCTCGGGGGACAGGTAGCCGGGGGTGCCCATGAGCATGCCGGTGGCGGTGAGCCGGGTGGTGGCGCCGCCCATGAGGGCGAGGCCGAAGTCGGCGATCTTGACCAGGCCCCGCTCGGTGACCATGAGGTTGGCGGGCTTGATGTCGCGGTGGATGACGCCCTGATTGTGGGCGTCGTCGAGGCCGGCCGCCGCCTGGAGCAGGAGCCGGACCGCCTCCGCCGGCGGGATCTTGCCGCGGGTCTGGATCATGCGCTGGACGTTGGTCCCCTGGACGTACTCCATGACGAAGTAGTGGTGGCCCGCGTCCTCGGCGACCGAGTAGATCTGGACGATGTTGGGATGGCTCAACGAAGCCGCACTGCGCGCCTCCCTGAGGAAGCGCTCCACGTACTCGGTCTCGCCCTCCAGGTGCTCCCCGAGCACCTTGATGGCGACGAAGCGGTTGAGCGACGCCTCGTGGGCCTTGTAGACGACGCCCATGCCCCCCCGGCCGAGCTCCGACACGATTTCGTAGTGACCGATCCGTTCCATCGTCCCTCCGCGGTGTCCCGGAGCATGCTATCCCGGATCGTCGCGGGCCGGCAAACCCGGAGGCTCGCGGGACGGCGCGGAGTCGTCGAAAAAATTTCTCCGCCCGGGGTAAACGCATCCCCCCCTTTCTCCGTACACCTGGATGAGAAGAACGACGACGCATCGTTTCGACTCACCTCCTTCCTCGCTGCCCCGTCGGATCCCCCTCCCCGACGGGGCAGAACTTTTTCTCCCGCTCTTGCCGGATGCCGCAGGCGATGATCCCGCGTCCGTGCCCGTGCCCGACGTCCGCGTCCGACGTCCGCGACAGGGACAGCGGCAGCGACAGGGACAGCGACAGGGACAGCGACAGCGACAGCGGCGGCGACAGCGGCGGCGATCAGCGTCGGCGACCAGGGATCAGCGGCAGCAACCGGCGGCAACGACCAGCCCCGGGTCCGGGTCCCGCTCGGGCGCGACGGCGCCCGAGCAGGGGGGAGGGTGTAAACCCTCCCCTACGAACGGTTTCCGGTTTGCGTTGTGGCCTCGAGTTCGCCTTGTGGTTTCCTGTTTGCATCGTGGTTTCCGGTTCCCCTCGTCTGTGCCGGATTTGCCGGGTGGTTGCCGGTTTCGTATCGTAGGGGCGGGTTTTACACCCGACCTCATGGGCGCTGCGGCGGTCGGGAGCGTCGAGCCCTGGTTCGGACGCTGATCGCTGCCGCTGACCCTGATCACCGTCCCTGCCGCTGTTCGCTGTTTGCTGCCCCTGCTTCCAGCAGACATCCCCGACCGCGTCCGCGGGGGTGTTACTCAGGAGCGATAGCGGCGGCGACCAGCGACCGGACCCGGACCAGGATCCGGTCGGGAGGGGGAGCGGGAGAGGGAGAGGTTGACGGCCACGGCGGCGGGGGCGACTGTTCACTGCCACTGCCACTGCCACTGCCACTGCCACTGCCACTGCCACTGCCACTGCCACTGCCACTGCCACTGCCACTGCCAACCCGCGTTGGCGCATCGGTCGGGGCCGGGTGGGGGCGCGGGGGGG
>DATHSO010000162.1:0-5485 GCA_035464095.1 Candidatus Methylomirabilota bacterium
CATCACCGTCGTGCGCGCCGGCCCCGGACCCGGAATCCTCGACGTCATGAAACCCATTGTCGCTGGTCCGACCTGGGAGCGAGAAAACGGCTGCGATTTCTTTTTTTCGACCTCGGTTCGCCGCGAACCGAGGTCGAAAAAAAGAGCTGGAGACGCGAAGGCCCCGGGCTCGTGCCCGGGGCCGGAAAGCGAGCGGAGCCTCGGCTACGCGAGATCCTCCAGCAACGCAGCGACGTGCTTGTAGAACTTCGCCACCGAGGAGATCTGCACCCGCTCGTCGGGCGAGTGGGCGTTCTCGATCTGCGGCCCGAGGGAGACGGCGTCCATCCCCGGCACCTTCTCGAGGATCAGGCCGCACTCGAGCCCGGCGTGGATCGCCTTGATCTCGGGCTTGTGCCCGAACAGCCGTTCGTAGACCTGGGCGGCGCGGTTGAGGATCGGCGAGCCGGGGTTGGGCTTCCAGCCCGGGTAGGGCTCCTCGTAGCTGACCTTGGCGCCGGCCTGGCGGAAGGTCGAGGTCACCGAGCGCCGCACGGCGTACAGCGCCGGCATCACCGACGAGCGGTGGGACGTGACGAACTTGAGGCCGTCCTCCTGGGTCTCCACCACCGCCATGTTGGTGGAGGTTTCCACCAGACCCGGCACCTCCCGGGACATGGCGAGCACGCCGTGGGGCAGGCCGTCGAGCAGGCGCAGGAGCCGGTCCCGGGTGTGGACGTTGACCACGTTGCGCAGGGTGTCGTCGTCCTCCAGGCTCTCCACCACCACCTCGAGGTCGGGGTCGGTGGCCCCGAACTCCTCGGCGAAGTCGACGGCGCAGGAGGCCGCGATGTCGCGCAGCTGGTCCACCGCGTCGGCGTCCAGCCGGATCAGGGCGAAGCACTCGCGGGGGATGGCGTTGTGCTTGGAGCCGCCGTCGATGGAGACCACGTCCAGGTCGAGCCCCGCGTAGAGGGCGGCCTGCAGCACCCGGGTCGCGAGCTTGATGGCGTTGCCCCGGTTCTCGATGATGTTGAGGCCCGAGTGGCCGCCGCGCAGCCCGCGCACCGACAGCTTGACGGGGACCGAGCCGAGCAGGCCGCGCCGCCGCGAGGTCGGCAGGAAGGCGTCGGTGTCGGCGCCGCCCGCGCAGCCCATGTAGAGGGCGCCGTCCTCCTCGGTGTCCAGGTTGAGCAGGATCTTGCCGCTCAGGAGCGAGGGGTCGAGCTGCTTGGCGCCCGTCAGCCCGGTCTCCTCGTCCACCGTGGCCAGGATCTCCAGGGGGCCGTGGACCACCTCGGGGTCGTCGGCGAGCGCCATCGCGGCCGCCAGCCCGATGCCGTTGTCGGCGCCCAGCGTGGTGCCCCGGGCCGTGACCCAGTCGCCGTCCACCTCGACCTCGATGCCCTGGGTCATGAAGTCGTGCTCCACGTCGGAGTTCTTCTCGCAGACCATGTCCAGGTGGCCCTGGAGGACGACCGTTTCAGAGCCCTCGTGGCCCGCGCTGGCCGGCACCCGCACCACCATCGAGCCGGCGTCGTCGCGCCGGACGTCGAAGCCGCGGCGGTCCGCCCAGTCCTGGACGTGGGCCGCGATCCTCTCCTCGTGCTTGGAGGGGCGGGGGATCTGCCGGATGTCGTCGAAGTGCTGCCAGAGGAGCGTGGGCTCCAGGTCCCGCAGGGGGCTGCTCATGGTGACCTCCTTGTCGCCGACGGGTTGCCGGGTGGAAATTCTAGCTCATCCGGGGTCACATCATCGACCGGAGGATGGCCACGGCGGTGACGGCGCCGCCGACCCTCAGACCGTCCACCATGGCGGTGAAGGCGACCACCCGCCGATCCGCCGACAGCTGGGGCAGGCTCAGCAGCACCTGGTCGCGGTCGACCACGTCGTCGAGCTTGAGCGGCGACTCGACCAGCACGAGGTCGGGCCGGTCCTCGAGGAGGTCGCGGAGCTCGAAGTCGTCGACGGGGTCGGCAAGCTCGAGGGCGAGGTGGGCCAGGTGGCCGTGGAAGCAGCCCCCAAGGGTCAGGGTGACGGTGCTGGGAAGGCCGGGCAGGATCACCGCCGCCTCCTCGGCCAGCGCGTCCGGGTCCACCGAGATCTGGCTGAAGGCGCGGACGTGGCCGTCGAGCAGGTGGTCGGGCGTGCCGCCCTGGAGGCGGCGCGCCGCCTGGTGGGCGAGGGTCTCGATGGCGTCCCGGCCGGCGCCGGACACGGGGTCCACCGCCGCCACGATGATGCGGACCGGGTCCAGCACCTCGAGTGCCCGCGCCACGAGGGCTGCGGCCGCGAGGGCCGGGTGGGCGACCCGGACCCGGCGGTCACTGCCGCCGGCTGGGTCCAGGCCCGCGTCGGGGGAGGTGAGCTCGCGCAGGCTCTGCAGCCGGCCGACGTCGACCACCGCGACCTCGGGGTGAGCGGCCAGCATCCGCTCCAGGCGAGCCGTGCGGTCGGTCTCGGCGTCGCTGGCGACGACGACCACGTCGACCCCGGCCAGCGCCTCGTCGGCCTCCAGCGGGGCCACCAGGGCGGGCGCGGCCGCGAGCTCCGCGATCTGGAGCTCGTCGTCCGGGGATGTGTGTCGGTACTCGATCTCGAAGCCGAGGTCGGGGCTCGCCTCCAGGCAGCGCAGGAGCTCGCGGCCGAGCAGGGTCAGGGGGTCAACGATCAGGATCTTCGAGATCATGCTGGCTCCCGGGCGCCTCCGTCGACGCCTCGACGCGGCGCCGGCGCAGGCGGCGGCCCAGGACCGTCACCGGCGCCGACAGGATGTAGATCGCGGCGAGCACCGACAGCAGGCGCGGGTCCAGGGTGACGACCGAGATCACGATGGCGATGGCGAAGAGGGTCGGTGCCGGCCACTGGCGGCGCAGGTTGAAGTCCTTGAACGAGCGGTAGGGGAGATTGGAGACCATGAGCAGAGCCAGGCACAGCACCACCGCCACCACCACCGGGATGAAGGAGGGGTGCTGGACCGGGGTCGGCGACAGCAGCACCATGAGCGCGATCGCGCCGGCCCCGCCCGGGATCGGCAGGCCCGAGAAGTCTCGGCTGTCGTGAACGGTGGTGTTGAAGCGTGCGAGGCGGATCGAGCCGGCGACCAGGAACAGGAAGGACACCGCGCCGCCGATCCGGGGCACCTGCCACAGCCCCCACTGGAAAGCGAGCAGGGACGGCGCGGCGCCGAAGGAGATGACGTCCGCCAGGGAGTCGTAGGCCTCGCCGAACGAGGTCGTGGCGCCGGTCATCCGGGCGATCCGCCCGTCGAGGATGTCGGCGACGATGGCCAGAAGGATGAACAGGGCAGCGCGCTCGAAGTGGCCCTCGCCGGGCTCGAAGTGGCCGCGGCTCGACTCGATGACCGCCAGGAAGCCGAGGAACATGTTGGCCACGGTGAACAGGGACGGGATGATGTACACCCCTCGCCGGAGCTGCTTCACCGGGCGCGGGCGGCGCAGGATCGGGCGTCTCACGGCGGCGCCGGGGGCTGGAGGCTGGCGAGCGCCGAGCGGCCCGCCCGGACCGTGTCGCCCACCTTCACGAGGATCTCGGCGGTGTCAGGAAGGAAGACGTCGAGGCGGGAGCCGTAGCGGATCAGGCCGATACGTTCGCCCCGGGCGACGGTCGCGCCGAGGTCGTGGTCGAAGACGATCCGACGGGCGACGAGCCCGGCGATCTGCTTGTAGGCGATCCGGCCGTGGGGGCCCTCCCAGACCGACAGGTTCTGCTCGTTCTCCAGCGACGCCTTGGGCTTGAAGGCCGAGATCTTGCGCCCCGGGTTGTAGCTGTACTCGACGAGGGTGCCGTCGAGGGGCGCCCGGTTGACGTGGACGTCGAAGACCGACATGAAGACGCTGACCTGCTGCGGCAGGCCGCGCTCGACCAGCTCCGCTGGAGCGTCGCCGACCACGATCACCCGGCCGTCGGCGGGCGAGCACGCCACCATCGGCGGGTGGTCGCAGCGCCGGTCCGGGTTGCGGAAGAAGAAGAGCGCGAACGCGCCCAGAGCGATCAGGGGCCAGCCGAGCCACGGCCAGCCCACCACCAGGGCGCCGGCGCCGAGGGCGGCCGGAACCCAGACGAAGACCCATCCCTCGGGGGCGATCATGCGGAAACGGCCGCCGACCTCGTCAGGAGGCGGACCGGCGGAGGCTCGCCATCCGGTCCTTGATCTGCAGCTTGAGCTTCTTCAGGCGCTTCTCCTCCAGCTCCTCGTCGGGCGTGAGCCAGGCCTTCTTCTTGAGCTCCTCGAGCCTGCGCTCGTGCTCCTGGTGGCTGGCTTGCAGCTCCTCGATGCTGGGTGCGCGCTCAACCTGCTCGTGGTTCGAGGTCATCCGTTTGCCTCCTCGGTGTCGGTGGGATCGACTCGCCGGCGGATCGTCACGGCCCGTTCCGTTGCGGTGCGAGACATTCATCAATTATCGTAGCACGCGAGGACAGCCCTCCATTCCCCCGGATCCGCGTTCCCCGTATCCTCGCCCGATTACCCGCGTCCGCGTCCGCGTCCGCGTCCGTACTCGTACCCGATGCCAGCGGCAGCAACAGCAAGCAGCGTCAGCAAGCAGCGTCAGCTACCAGCGACAGCGATCAGCGGCAGCAACCAGCGGCAGCAACCGGCGGCAGCGACCAGCGATGGGGTCCGGCCCGGGCGCCCCGGCGCCCGAGGCCCGGGGGGAGGGTGTAAAACCCTCCCCTACGAGACGATTCCGGTTCGCCGTGCAGATTCCGCTCAGCCGAGCTGGTGCCGGTTGTGTCTCGTAGGGGCGGGTTTTACACCCGCCCTCACGGGCATTGTGGTGGTCGGCAGCGCTCGATCCGGGTCCTGACGCTGATCGCTGTCCCTGATCGCTGTTTGCTGACCCTGATCGCTGGTTGCTGGTTGCTGCTTGCTGACCCTGGACGCTGTTTGCTGCCTCTGGTCGCCGCCGCTGAACCCTGCCGCGGCCCGCCGGCATGGCCACCCCCGAGTCGTTCAGGCGGTGCGGATAGTCGACGGGCCGTCCCAGGTCAAGGGCGCCCGCCCGCCCAACCTCCCTTGACATGGGCCGTCCCGCCGACGTGGAGGAGCGGCCATGAACGACTCGGAGGTGACCATGCACGACACGCGCCCCCCCGGCGACCTCACCGTCTACCGCACCGCCCTCGAGGCGGCCGCCACCGCCATCGCCCTCGTCAGGCGGGTACCCTCCCCCCTGAAGAGCCTCGCCGACCAGGTGATCCGGTGTGCCTCGTCGGTGCCTGCCAACCTCAACGAGGGCCATGGCCGGTCGGGCCGCAACCGGATCCACCACTGGCGCATCGCCTTCGCCTCGGCGAAAGAGGTCGACGCTCATCTCAGCCTCCTCGCCCGTGCCGGTGCCGTCGATGCGAAACGGGCAGCAGAGGCACTCGACCTCTTCGACCAGGTCCGCGCCATGACCTGGCGGCTGCTGCATCCGAAGCGGTGAGGCCTGACCTTGTCGGGTCCGGATTGTGGGGCCGGCGGCTCGCCGGCCTTGTCCGG
>DATHSO010000163.1:0-35188 GCA_035464095.1 Candidatus Methylomirabilota bacterium
CCGGGTGCGGGCCCGGCTCGGACGCCATGGCGTCCGAGCCGGGGGGAGGGTGTAAAACCCGCCCCTACGAGCGGTCTCCGGTGTGCGTTGTGGCCTCCGGTGCGCGTTGTGGTTTCCGGTTCCCCTCGTGGTTCCCGGTTCGCCTCGTGGTTTTCGGTTCGGTTCGTGGTTTCCGGCTCGCCTCGTTGCTGCCGGATTCGCCGAGTGGTTGCCGGTTTTGTCTCGTAGGGGCGGGTTTTACACCCGCCCTCACGGGCGCTGCGGCGGTCGGGAGCGTCGAGCCCGGGTGCGGACGTTGATCGCTGCCGCTGACCCTGATCACCGTCCCTGCCGCTGTTCGCTGTTTGCTGCCCCTGCTCGCTGATCACTGTCCCTGATCGCTGTCCCCGATTGCTGTCCCTGATCGCTGCCGCTGCCCCCTCCATCGGGTACGGGTGCGGGCACGGGCACGGGCCGAACCGGACGCGGGCCCGGATCCTGCCAGGGCCACCGGGAGACTTGACAAATCATCACTCAAGTCCTATATTGATCCCGGATTGTGAAATTTGAGGAGGACATAAGCATGTCTCGTGTCATCGGAATCGACCTCGGAACCACGAACTCTGTGGTCGCCGTCATGGAGGGCGGCAAGCCCGCCGTCATTCCCAACCAGGAAGGCAACCGCACCACCGCGTCGGTGGTGGCGTTCACGGGCTCCGGCGAGCGCCTCGTCGGCCAGGTCGCCAAGCGGCAGGCGGTGACCAACCCCGAGAACACCGTGTTCTCGATCAAGCGCTTCATGGGCCGCCGCCACGACGAGGTGGCGGAGGAGATCAAGACCGTCCCCTACAAGGTCGTCAAGGGCGAGAACAACACCGCACGCATCGAGATCTCGGGCAAGATCTACTCGCCGCCGGAGATCTCGGCCATGGTGCTGCAGAAGCTCAAGGCCGCGGCCGAGGACCACATCGGCGGCAAGGTGGAGAAGGCGGTCATCACGGTGCCCGCCTACTTCAACGACGCCCAGCGCCAGGCGACCAAGGACGCCGGCCAGATCGCGGGCCTCGAGGTGCTGCGCCTGGTCAACGAGCCGACGGCGGCGGCCCTGGCCTACGGCCTCGACAAGAAGGATGACGAGACCATCGCGGTCTTCGACTTCGGCGGCGGCACCTTCGACATCTCGATTCTCGAGGTCGGCGCCGGCGTCGTCGAGGTCAAGTCCACCAACGGCGACACCCACCTCGGCGGCGACGACATCGACCAGCTGATCATCGAGTGGCTGGTGGACGAGTTCAAGAAGGACCAGGGCGTCGACCTGTCCAAGGACCGGATGGCCCTGCAGCGCCTCAAGGAGGCGGCCGAGAAGGCGAAGATGGAGCTCAGCGCGACCATGGAGAGCGACATCAACCTGCCCTTCATCACCGCCGACGCCTCGGGGCCCAAGCACCTGGCGATCAAGCTCTCCCGGGCCAAGTTCGAGCAGATGATCTCGCCCCTCGTGGAGCGGACACTGGAGCCGTGCCGCAAAGCCCTGAAGGACGCCGGCCTCGAGGCGAAGAACGTCGACGAGGTCGTGCTGGTCGGTGGCTCGACCCGGATCCCCCTGGTGCAGAAGGCGGTCACCGAGTTCTTCGGCAAGGAGCCCCACCGCGGGGTGAACCCCGACGAGGTGGTGGCCATCGGCGCCGCGGTCCAGGCCGGCGTTCTCGCGGGCGAGGTCAAGGACGTGCTGCTCCTCGACGTCACGCCCCTGTCCCTCGGCGTCGAGACCCTCGGCGGTATCACCGACGTGGTCATTCCCCGCAACACCACCATTCCGACCCGCAAGAGCAAGGTCTACTCGACCGCCGACGACAACCAGAACCAGGTCGAGATCCACGTTCTCCAGGGCGAGCGCAGCATGGCGGTCGACAACCGGACCCTCGGCCGCTTCCACCTGGTGGGCATCCCGCCGGCGCCGCGCGGCATCCCGCAGGTCGAGGTCACGTTCGACATCGACGCCAACGGCATCCTGCACGTGTCGGCCAAGGACCGCGGCACCGGTCACGAGCAGAAGATCCAGATCACCAGCTCCTCGGGCCTCAACGAGGACGAGATCGACCGCTTGGTGAACGAGGCCCAGACCCACGCCTCGGACGACGAGGTCAAGCGCAAGCAGATCGAGACCCGGAACAAGCTCGACGGTCTCGTCTACTCGACGGAGAAGCTCGTCAACGAGAACCGGTCCAAGCTGCCGGAGTCGGACGCCGCGTCCATCGACAGCGTCATAGCCGACGCCAAGAAGGCCCTCGAGGAGGGTGACGCGAGCCGGATGGAGCAGGCCTACGAGCAGCTCACCCAGGCCAGCCACCAGGTCGCGGCCGCGCTCTACCAGACGGCGACCGCGAGCGGCGGGGCCGGACCCGAGCAGGGTCCCGGCCAGGACGCCGGGCCCTCCGATGGCGCCGCGCCCGAGGACGAGGTGATCGACGCCGAGTACGTGGACGTCGAGGCCGAGGAAGAGAAGTGAACCACGGCGGCCGCCGGGTGGTGCGCGCTCTGAGCGCATCGCCCGGCCGGCGCCGGCTCGGCCGGCCATCTGGTTCCCACCGGCGGGCGGTGGTACTCTCGATGGGAACCACAGCCCCTTCGATGAGCTCCGGCGGGTCGTCGGTCGGTCGGTTTTCGCCGCAGCGTGGTGGGGCATAGTGGAGGACTCGTGAAAGCCAAGCCGCGGTATCGAATGATCTCCTGGGTGGCGGAGAAGTACAATGTCCACCCTCAGACCCTGCGCCTGTGGGAGCGGGAGGGCCTGATCCGGCCGACTCGTTCCCAGGGGAACACCCGCCTTTACGATGACGAAGCCTGCCAGCAGTTGGAGGCGATCCTGACCCTGACCCGGGACCTCGGCGTCAACCTCGCCGGGGTCGAGATCATCCTCAACCTCAAGGAGCAGATCGCCCGCCTCCAGAAGGAGAACCGCGTCCTCACCCAGCTGGTCCGCCAGGCCCTCCGCTCCAAGCAGGAGGTGCCGCGGTACCACGCTCTGGTCAAAGTGGAGACGGGGTCGATCCAGTCCGTGGACGAGGAATGACGCCTCGAGGCGGACGGTCGGACACCGAGTCGGCGACCCTCCGTCGGTACCTGAAGGACATCGCCCGCTACCCGACCCTGACCCACGAGGAGGAGGTGGAGCTCGCCAGCAGGGTGAAGAAGGGCGACCAGGACGCCATCCGCCGGCTGGTCGAGGCGAACCTGCGGTTCGTGGTCGCCTACGCCAAGCGCTACCGCAACCCGAACGTCCCCTTCCTCGACCTGATCCACGAGGGCAACCTCGGCCTCATCCAAGCGGCGAAGAAGTACGACCCCTTCGAGGAGGGTCACGACGTCAAGTTCATCACCTACGCGGTGTGGTGGATCCGGCAGGCCATCCTCCACGCCCTCGCCGAGCACGCCGGGTCGTTCCGCCTGCCCCAGAAGCAGGCGAACAACCTCTACCGGCTCGAACGAATCCGGTCCCTGCTCGCCGAGCGTTTCGGGCGCGCCCCGAGCGACGAGGAGCTCGCCGACGAGCTCGGGGCGAGCGTCGAGGACGTCCGTGTCCTGACCCAGGCGTCCCAGTCATCCCTCTCCCTGAACGAGCCGGTCGACGTGGAAGGCGACTCGGAGCTCGGCGACCTGCTCGAGCAGACCGTCCTCCCGGACACCGACGAGCGGATCGTTCGCGAGTCCTTCGTGGTCGCCATGGCGGACGCCCTTGCCGAGCTGCCGGATCGGGAGCGCCAGGTTCTCGAGCTGCGTTTCGGGATCGCCGACGACCGGCCCAAGACCCTGCGCGAGATCGGGGAGATCCTCGGCCTCTCCCGGGAACGGGTCCGCCAGATCGAGAGCCGCGCCCTCAACAAGCTCCGCCGCTCGCACAAGACGCAATCGCTAGCAGGGTTTCTCGAATAGCGTTCAGTTATTAGTTTTTAGTTTTTAGTTTTAAGTTATTAGTTCCCCCCGCCCACCCGTCTGGTGGGTTTTCGTGCCGCGATGCTGTTCCCACCGCGATGGGGCGTGTGGTGGAAACTAATAACTTAAAACTAAAAACTAAAAACTGATGGCTCAGTGCTTGTTCACGGTACTTCTTTGCCGCCGCACCACCCAGGTGCCGGCGAGAAGGTCGTGGAGCGCTCGGCGGTCGTGACGCAGAACGACCAGGAGGTGTCCCATGCCCAGGGTCACCGAGCTCACGCTGTAGGCCGCGAGCCTGAGGAAGGCTCGGGACAGGCCGATCGGCCACCGGCCACGATGGTCGACGATGCGCAGGCCCAGCAGCCACTTGCCGGGAGTGCTGCCGAGCAACCCCCAGCCGACCGCGAAATAGCACCACCAGAGCCCGACCCAGAGGCCGAGGATGCCGGCGGCGTGAGCGAGCCAGGCGGGTTGGGTCAGCGCCTCGACCAGCTGCTCCAGGTCCCCGGTGGCAACCGACCAGTCGACGTGGCGGCTCACCGGGTAGGCGAGCAGCGCGCACACCCCACAATAGACCACCATGTCGATCACGGTTGCAGGCAGCCGTCGGAGAATCCCGGCCGGGCACAGCCCCTCCGGAAGCTCGTCCACCGCCTCGAGGTCGATCACAGGGGGGTGAGACCGCCGTTCTTCTGGTGGTCCAGCCACAGGCCGGCGAATGCGAAGAGGAACCGGAACCGCGAGCGGTAGATCTGCTCCAGCCGCTCGGTGTCGGCGCGGTACAGCATGTCGTCGATGAACCAGAGGAAGCGGCGCTCGACCTCGCGGGCCCGGTCAAGGCTGGCCGCCGAGCTCTCGAGCAGCTCGAACAGGCGGTCGGGCTTGGAGCTCGCCGCCAAGCGTTCGATCTCCCGCCGTTCCTCCTCCATCTTGACCCGCAAAGCGGCGCTGGTCAGGAAGAACCGCTGCAGCTGGCGTTCCTCGCCGTCGAGGTTGGTCTGCTCCTCGACCAGGTTCCGGTAGGTCTCGACCTCCCAGGACTCCAGGCCGAGGCTCTTGATCTCCGGGGCCTCCGCCACCTGCTCGAGCGTCCGGTCCCAGACGACCATCTCGAGGGCGAACATGATCTTGTGGAGGACCTCGTTGAGCAGCGGATCGCTGGGCAGGATGTCGGTGATCGAGGTGACCGGAGGGTGTTGCCCACCCGGCGCCTCCGGCGGCGGCTCGACGGCCCGCCGGGGGGCGGTGACGTCCGGTGGCGGGGGCGGCTCACGCTCGGGAATCAGGACGCTCGGCGGCGGCGGGTCGTCGGGGCTGCCCAGGGGATCCGCCGCGGTCGCCTCGAAGTGCAGCAGCACGTCGTGCATGGACTGCCGGAGGTCGACGATGTCGGAGCGCTTGACGTTGTGCTGCCGCCGCGCGTCCTCGAAGCGAACCCGGGAGCGCCGGAAGGCCTCGATCTTGTCCTTGATGGGCTCGGTGGCGAGCCCCGGGTTCTTCTCCAGGTAGCGTTCGATGTCGAAGATCCGATTGGTCCCCTCGAGCAGCTGGCGCTCCTCGATCTGGAAGAGCTCCCGGAAGCGGTTCCTGGCGGCGATGTTGGCGGCGGTGATCTCGACCAGGATGGGGGGGTGGAGCATCGCCCTGCCGATCCGGTTCTTGAAGGCGCGCAGCCGGTCGTAAACCCGGGACTGGACCAGGGTGTCGAAGTCGCCGATACGGTCGAACTCCTCGCGCAGCTCCACGACTGCCTGGATGAGCGGTCGTTCCTCGGAGGGGGGAAGCGGCTGCATGCCTGCGAAGGCCGCGAGCCGCTCGAAGGTCGCCAGCAGGTCGGCCCGCGCCCTTTGCAGCAGGATGTCGTTGTCCGTCGGAGCCTCGGAGAGCCTGGTCAGCAGGATGTCGAGCTTGTCGAAGGTCTCCTGGGAGAGCCGCTTCGACATGAGGTAGAACTTGACCAGCGCGAACAGGATCTTCTCGTCCTGGCGCTTGAGGTGGTCGAAGAAGCGCCTGAGGTACGACGGGGCGAAACCATGGTCAAGCTGTTCCAGCTCGCGGTGGATTCGACCGAGCTCCCGCTCGATGGACTCGAACTCGACGAGGGTCGCCCTGCCGACGTCGCCGGTGATGTTGGGAACCAGGTTCTGGAGCCGTTGATACAGGGCGTGGAAATCGTAGTCATAGGGGATCGAGCCCTCGCCGCGGTGCTTGTAGACGCCGGCGAGGAACTGGTAGAAGGTCCAGAGCGAGCGGAACCTGTCGGAAAGCGCGGTGTAGCGCTCGCTCAGCTCGTGAACCTCACGAGTCTCCATATGGTTCTAAGATACACTGCGCCGCGGTTTCGAACAACGAAAGGGGGCCGGAGATGTTGGGACCCGTGGTGCTGCATCGGTCGGCCATCGAGGCCATGGTGGAGCGGCTGGCGCGAGAGATCGAGGCCGACCTCGAGGGCAGGTCACCGGTCTTCATCGGCGTTCTCAAGGGATGCATCTTCTTCTTCACCGATCTCACCGAGCGGCTCGGGCGATCGGTGGAGATGGACTTCATCCAGGTGTCGAGCTACGGCGCGAGCACCACCTCCTCGGGCTCGGTGGTCCTGGTCAAGGACATCACGGTGGACGTCCGCGACCGCGACGTCTACCTGGTCGAGGACATCGTCGACACCGGCACCACCCTGGCCGACGTCATCCGGCTCATCGAGGCCCGGCACCCGCGGTCGATCCAGGTTGTCGCCCTGCTGTCCAAGCCGTCCCGACGCCAGGTGGAGATCGACATCGCCTTCCTGGGCACCGAGATCGAGGACCGCTTCGTGATCGGTTACGGCCTCGACTTCGACGAGCGCTACCGCAACCTGCCGCAGATTCACGAAATGACCCTGGAGGATTGACGGATCGAAGGTTGGGCTACAATGCCGCGACCCACAGATCCGCCAGGCGGGCGACGAAAGGGAGAGGAGGTTCGATGAAACCCGCCGACCTGCGCATCCTGATCCGCGGCGCCGGCGAGCTGGCGTCGGCCACCGCGCACCACCTGTACAGCCAGGGCTTCAAGCGAATCGTGCTGCTCGACCGCAGGTTCCCGAAGGCCGTCCGGCGGAGGGTCTGCTTCTGCGAGGCGATCCTCGACGGCAGCCAGACCATCCAGGGGGTCGTGGCGCGCTTCGCGCCGAACCTGGAGGCGGTGGAGTCGATCCACGGCAACCGCGAGATCGCGGTGGCGATCATGAGCGCCGAATCGGTCCTGTCGAGCTGGTGCCCGGACGTCTTCATCGAGGCCACCATGCAGCGGCAGAACTGGGGCCTGACCCGGGACCTCGCGCCCATCGTCATCGCCCTCGGCCCGGGCTACGTCGCCCACAAGGACTGCGACGCGGTGGTGGACACCGTTCGCGGGCCGCTGATCGGCAACATCCTCGAGGACACCGGCGCCCACCTCGCCGACGAGCCGCCGGCCGAGATCATGGGCTTCGCCGAGGAGCGGGCGATGAAGGCGGTGCGGGACGGTATCTTCTTCACCCAACACGGCATCGGCGACATCGTCGAGCGCGGCGAGCGGATCGGGACCGTGGTTTCGGTCTACGGCATCGACGACTACCGCCGGGGGGTGCCGGTGGATGCCTCGTACTCGGTCACCGCCCGCATCGGCGGCGTCATCCGGGGCCTGCTCCGCGACGGCGTCCCGGTCAAGGCCGGCGACCGCATCGGCGACGTCGACCCGCGCGGGGTGACGGACGACCTCGACCACGTGTCCGACAAATCCCACCGGGTCGCGGAGGGGGTGCACGAGGCGCTCCTTGGCCTGCTCGCCGATCACAAGGGCTGACGAGCCAGCGCTCGTCGGTCGGTTTCGGCGCCGGCAACGGGCCGCGGGTCTACAATCATGCGAGCCATGAGAGTGCCTGAGCAGGTTCGCAGGGTGATGTGGCGGCTGCGGCCTCCGGTTCTCGCTCTCGGTGGGGGCGGCGCCAGGGGATTCGTGCACATCGGGGTCATGCGGACCCTCGACGAGCTGTCGAGCTCCGTGACTGCCGTGGTCGGGACCAGCATGGGCGCGGTCATGGGCGCCATGTACCTGGCCCTGGGGTCGTCGGCCGAGGTCGAGGCGAGGTGGCGCGAGGCGCTCGCCAGGGGACTCCTGCCCCAGGTCGGCGCGGTCCGGATGGTGCCCTGGGCCGAGAAGCGCGAGCACCCCCTGATCCAGGTGGCGCGGCGGATCAAGAACCGGGTGGTGGTGTCCTTCGCCCTCAACCGGGCCACCGTGCTCGACGGCGAGCTCCTCGACGCGGCGGTGGACTTTCTGGTCCCGGACGTCGCCATCGAGGACCTGCCCCTGCCCTTCGTGGCGGTGGCCACCGACCTCGAGTCCGGGGCCGAGGTCCGGCTCGATCGGGGTCCCCTGCGGCTCGCTGTCAAGGCCTCGTCGTCGATCCCGGGGATGGTGCCCGCCAAGGTCGTCGACGGTCGCCAACTGGTTGACGGTGGGGTCATCGCCGAGGTGCCGGTGGCGGCCGCCCGGACCAAGGGGCGGCCGGTGCTGGTGGTGGACGCATCCATGGAGATCCCGCCTCCGGGTCCCGAGGATTTCGCCCTGGACACCATGATGCGGACCCAGATGATGACCTCTCGGCTGCTGAGGTTGCGCCAGCTCGAGGAGGCGACCTGGGTGTTGCGACCGGCCATCGGGCACGTGGCCTGGGCGGACTGGGGGGGCTTCGACGCCCTCGTAGCCGCCGGCGAGATCGCCGCTCGCGAGTTTTTCGGCCTGCCGGCCCGGCCGGCGGGCCCGCTCCCCGCCGGCGAGGCGACGCCGGCAAGCTGACATCTCAAAGTCGAGAGTTCCGAAATTCATAATTCATAATTCATAATTCATAATTCGTAACTCTGAACTTCCTATTCCTGGGCCTCCGGGAACTCCTCGGCGTGCCGCTGCCGAGCGCGATCGAGCCAGGGCCGCCAGGTGCGGGAGGCCTCGAGGAGCTCGCTGACCATGACCGGCTCGACCTCGCGCCGGTCGAGCTCCGCCACGAATCGGGGCAGCTCCCCCCACGGCGGCTCGTTGCGCTCCGTGGACATGTGCATCAGGACGATGCCGCCCTCGAGCCGGGGAAAGCCGAGCAGCCGGTCCATCATCCGCCGCGCCTCCTGGTAGAGCGGCGAGTGCTCGTCGGCCACCCAGTCCAGCGAATCCAACGTGCGGCCCTCCAGAGAGCTCCAGCGCACGTGGAGGTAGCCGAGCTCGAGCGCCCAGCCCCGGAGGGTCGCGTTCTCCTCGCCGTAGGGGGCGCGCCACAGGGGCGCCATGCTGCGGCCGGTGGCCTCTCGGAAGGCGGCCTCGGTCCTGCGGAGCTGATCGTGCAGGAAGGCGCGGTCGACGTTCGGCAGCAGCCGGTGGCGCCGGTTGTCGGCCCAGGTGGTGAGGTGAGGGTGGGAGTAGGTGTGGTTTCCGACCTCGTGACCGGCGAGGACCGCGTTGCGGACCAGGGTCGGGTGTCGCTCGACGAATCCCCCGGTCACGAACAGGGTGACCTTCAGGTCGAGCTCCTCGAGCAGGTCGAGGAGCTCGGCGGTGCCGTTGGACGAGACGTTGCCGTCGAAGGTGACCGCGAGGCGGGGTCCGGCGTCAGTGACCAGGTGGAGGACGGGCGGGGAGCCCTTGGGCGGTCTGCCCGGGTCGGTCTTCGGCGCCCGGGATCGGGGCGGCCGCACGGCGGCCGCGATCTCGGTTGGTACCGCCGGCAGGGTTGGGTCGGTGGTGGAACGGGGTGCCGCCGTCGCTGTCGGCGACGCCGTGGCGGCCGGTGTCGAGGTGGCGCTCGCGGTTCGGGTCGCAGTGCGGGTTGGGGTCGAGGCGAGGGTTCTGGTTGCGGTGTGGGTTCGCGTCGCGGTGTCAGTGGCCGTGGCGGCGGCGGCTGCCACCGGTGCGGGCGGCCCGGCGAGGGCGGCGACGGCGACCTCGGCGTGGGGACCGAGCCCGAGCCCATCGACGGCGGCCCGTCCCTCCCCGTCGAGAACCGCCACGGTGGCGGGTGCGCCGTCGACGAGAACCAGGATCCGGGCATCCGGAGTTCCGCGGATGAGGAGCCGCTCGGCGTCGCCGTCGCGGACCCATGCCGCGCTTGCCGTTGGCAGACCCCCCGCACCGGGCGCGGGCGGCCCGGCGAGCTCGTCGAGTCGGGCGCCCAGGACCGCAGCCCAGGTCCCGAGGCCGAGGACCAGTGACGCCGGCACGAGGACCGCCCATACCGGGGGAACCGGCCGTCGGAGCACCTCAGCGACGCTGCCTGTCGCCCCCGCCACCAGGTCCCGGATCCGGCACCTCAGTCCGCAGTAGACATGGCCGCCGATCTCGCTCACGCAGCGGTCGCAGAGCCAGATGCCGCAGTGCCGGCATCGCAGGCCCGCCTCCCGCGACGGGTGGTTGACGCAGTGGGAGGTCACCCGCATGGCCGGCTTCGGCGTGCTGTAGAATCGGTCCGCCGGCGGTACGGACAGGTGGCGGAGATGGAGCAGCTCGACGTCATCGCGGAAACGTCGGCCGTCTGGGGGATGCGACCCGAATGTGGAACATACCGAACAGCCTGACCGTCCTTCGGATCTTCCTGGCGCCCCTACTGGTGGTGGTGCTGCTCACCGAGTTCCCGGACAAAGAGATCTGGGGGCTGGTCATCTTCCTCATCGCGGCCCTGACCGATGCGCTCGACGGCATGATAGCCCGCCGCACCAACAGGATAACGGTAACCGGGGCGATGCTCGACCCGATCGCCGACAAGCTGCTCATGAGCGCCGCCTTCATCTCCCTGGTGGAGCTCGACTTGGCTCCGGCGTGGATGGTGACGGTGATCGTCGGGCGCGAGTTCGCGGTGACCGGGCTGCGGCTCATCGCCCTGGAACGGCAGGTTCCCATCGCCGCCAACGCGTGGGGCAAGGCCAAGACCACCACCCAGATCATCGCGGTCTCCCTGCTCATCTTCGGCAGCCACCTGGGCTCCTGGCGCGGGCTGGGCGACGTGGTGCTCTGGGTGGCCCTGGTGCTCACCGTGATCTCCATGGTGGTCTACTTCCGGCAGAACTGGCGGGTGGTCCGGGAGGCGGAGTCGTGATCGGGCACGGCCCGGGGCGCCCGCTGCGGCCGCGATCGGACGGGGGAGGGGCAGGATGATCCGCAAGCTCGGCGTCGACGACCTCGCCTGGAGGTGCCCGGACGACTGGCTCGACTGGGACAGCTCGTCGGAGATCGCGGCGGCCACGACCATCGTCGGCCAGGACCGGGCCGTGGAGGCCATCGGCTTCGGGCTCGACATGGGCGGGATCGGCTACAACGTGTTCGTCACCGGCCTGTCCGGGACCGGGCGGCTGACCACCATCAAGAGCTTCCTCGAGCACGTCAACGGCGACGGCGAGGTGCCCGACGACGTCTGTTTCGTCCACAACTTCCGCAACCCCGAGGAGCCCCGGGCCCTGTTTCTCGAGGCCGGAGCCGGTCGCCGCCTCCGCGATGGCATGGAGTCGCTCATCGACGAGCTTTCGGAGAGCCTCCCGAAGATCCTCAACGACAAGCAGTTCCGGATGCGCATCGAGCGGGCTGTCGCCTCCTTCCACCAGCGGGAGCGCGAGCTCGTGGAGGCCTTCGACGGCGAGGTCAAGGAGGCCGGCTTCTCGATGGTGCAGATTCAGGCCGGCCCGATCACCAAGCCCGAGATCATGCCCATGATCGAAGACAAGCCGATTCCGGTGGAAGAGCTGGGCGGCCTGGTGGCAGCGGGCAAGCTCGAGGAGGAGCGCGCGAAGGTGCTCACGCACCGGTACGAGGAGCTCTCCGAGAAGCTCCGCGACGTCTTCGAGTCGGTGGCGGAGCTCCGCCGCCAGGCCCAGGAGGAGTTCGACAAGGTCCGCGGTGAGCTCCTGCACCCGGTCTTCGAGACCGCCATCCGGCGGGTCCTGGTGGAGGTCGCCGACGAGCGGGCGAAGCCCTACCTCGACCAGGTTCAGGAGGACCTGGAGGAGAACTTCGAGGTCTTCGTGTCGGAGCACGGCGACGGTGGGTTCGACCGCTTCCTGCGCTGGCGGGTCAACCTGGCGGTGGACAACTCGGACCTCGAGGGCCGGCCGGTGATCATGGAGACCGAGCCCTCCTACACGAACCTGTTCGGTACCATCGAGCGGGCCGTGCTGCCGTCGGGCGAGACCACGACCTCGTTCTTGAAGATCCGGGCCGGGTCGCTGCTCCAGGCCAACGGCGGCTACCTCGTGGTCAACGCCGAGGACATGCTCATGGAGCCGCGGGTGTGGCCGGGCATGAAGCGCGCCCTGCGCTACCGCCGGGTCCAGATCCAGGCCTGGGAGAGCGTGGTCTTCGGGGCGGCCGTGCTCAAGCCCAAACCGGTGCCGCTCGACGTCAAGGTCGTGGTGATCGGCGACCGCTCCATCTACGACCTCCTCTACCGGCGCGACGCCGACTTCTCGAAGATCTTCAAGGTCCTCGCCGACTTCGAGTCGGTCATCGAGCGCAACCGCGACCGCGCCGCCGAGATCCTGTCTGTGCTGCAGAAGGTCGCCGCCGAGGAGGACCTGATGGCCATGGACCGGTCCGGGATGGCGGCGATGCTCGAGCATGCCGTCCACCTCGGCAGCTGGCGGCGGCGCTTCTCGAGCCGTTTCTCCGACCTCGCGGACCTCCAGCGGGAGGCGGATTACCAGGCCCGCAGGGACGACGCCGAGCGGATCACGAGAGAGCACGTCCGCAACGCCGAGGCCGCGCGGCACCGCCGTCACGGTCTGTCCGAGGACCGGACCCACCAGCTCATCGCCGACGGGGTGGTCCACATCGCCACCGGCGGCGAGGAGGTGGGCCAGGTGAACGGACTCGCGGTCTACGACCTCGGCCACCACCGCTTCGGCAAGCCGTCCCGGATCACCGCCCGGGTCGGGCTCGGCCGGGACGGCGTGATCAACATCGAGCGCCAGGCGGGTCTGTCCGGGCCTACCCACGACAAGGGAGTCAACATCCTCACCGGCTTCCTGCGGGGGACCTTCGCGCGCCGGATCCCGCTGACCATGGCCTGCTCGGTGACCTTCGAGCAGTCCTACGGCGGCATCGACGGCGACTCGGCCTCGTCCACCGAGGTCTACGCCATCCTCTCCGCCCTGTCGGGTGTTCCCCTTCGGCAGGGCGTGGCGGTGACCGGCTCGGTCGACCAGTACGGCCGCATCCAGGCCATCGGAGGGGTCAACGAGAAGGTCGAGGGCTTCTTCAGGGTCTGCGACAGCCGCGGCCTGACCGGCGACCAGGGTGTCGTGATCCCGGCGAGCAACGTCGGCGACCTCCACCTGGCGCCCGAGGTCATCGAAGCGGTGGCCGAAGAGCGCTTCTCGATCTGGTCGGTGGAGACGGTGGAGGACGGCGTCGAGCTGCTGACCGGCGTTGCCGCGGGCGAGTGGTCGGACGACGAAGGGTGGTCGGACGACAGTGTGTACGGCCGCTGCGAGAACCGATTGGAGGAAATGGTCAGGCTGCTGCGCCGGTCCACCAAGGGAGATGCGAGCAACGGCGGCAGCGGCGGTGGCGGCAGCGACGGAGGCGACGCCGGCGGCGTGTGATCTGACGCACAGAAGCCGACAATGGGGGGCCGGTCGGGCCCTGCGGGTTTGACATGCCCGATCGCTGGAGGGCATAATCGGCGGGCGATGCGTCGCCGCGTCGGCGGATCGTGCCTAGGAGGGGGCGGGGGAATGCCGGGACGACTGAACACGATCATCATCGTGCCGCACAGTCAGGCGCGCTTCATCAAGTTCTCCTTCTCCACCCGGACCTTCATCGCGGCCTCCACCATCTTCGCCGTGGCCCTGGCGCTCTCCGTCGTGGCCATCGCCTACTCCAAGAACGCGGTCAGCCGCCACGCCGATGTCCAGCGTCTCCTGGCCGAGAACCAGGAGCTGGCCGAGGTCAACCAGGAGCTCGCCCGAACCATCGGCGAGGTCCAGGCGCGGCTGGACGAGTTCGAGGAGCGGACCGCCCGCTTGGCCCTGGCGGCCGGCATGGAGAGCGACGCGACCGGGGTCTCCGGCACCACCGCCATCGGCGGCAACGTCGGCAGCGGCGGCCCGTACGACCGGTTGTCGGAGGGGCCCGAGGCGCTGCGCCTGCAGGGGACGTGGATCGACCGGCAGCTGGAGCAGGTGGAGAAGACCTTCGTCGAGACCGGCGAGCTCTTGGCCTCCACGCCCACCGTCGCCCCGGTCACCGGGGTGCTCACCGACGGTTACGGGACGCGCAACGATCCGATCACCGGTCGCCGGGCCTTCCACCGCGGCCTCGACATCTCGGCCCGTCGCGGAACGCCGGTCTGCGCGCCCGCGGACGGGATCGTGGTCTTCGTCGGCCGCAACGGAGGTCTCGGCAGGACCGTGCGGATCTCCCACGGCTTCGGCTTCACGACCCTCTACGGCCACCTCCACGAGTTCAAAGTGGGCCTCGGCGACGAGGTCCGCCGCGGCGACCGGATCGGCACCGTCGGCAACTCCGGCCGGTCAACCGGCTCGCACCTCCACTACGAGGTCCACGTCGACGGCAAGTCGGTCAACCCGCTCTACTACATCCTCGACCGCTTCTAGGGCCGTCGTTCGAGGCCGAAGCGTCGGCTGCCGACGCCCTCCGATTGAAATCGCTCCCGGTGTCCATTACCCTGCCGCCACCGTTATCGGCGGACGCGCTCGGGTGATCCGGCCCTTGACGCCGGCCGACGGATGACAAGGAACTGGCATGAATCTGGTGGAGAAGGCGATCAGCTTGGTGATCGGCACCAAGCACGAGCGGGACATCAAGAGGATGCGGCCTCTGGTGGAGGAGATCAACGCCCTCGAGCCCGAGATCCAGAAGCTGAGCGACGACGGCATCCGGGAGCGCTTCGCGGCCGCCGGCGAGCGGGTTCGCGCCGGCATCCAGGACCTTCCCGAGGACCCGAAGCAGCGCACGCCCATCGTCCAGAAGGTCTTGGACAAGGAACTCGTGGAGGTCTTCGCCCTGGTCCGGGAGGCGGCCCGCCGCAGCGTCCAGATGCGACACTTCGACGTCCAGCTCATGGGCGGGATCGTGCTCCACGAGGGCCGGATCGCCGAGATGCGAACCGGCGAGGGCAAGACCCTGGTGGCGACCCTGGCGGTGAGCCTCAACGCCCTCACCGGCCGCGGGGTGCACGTGGTCACCGTCAACGACTACCTGGCGCGCCGCGACGCCGACTGGATGGGCAAGATCTACGGCTTCCTCGGCCTGACGGTCGGCTGCATCCAGAACCAGATGAACGACGCCGAGCGCCAGCAGGCCTACGGCGCCGACATCACCTACGGCACCAACAACGAGTTCGGCTTCGACTACCTGCGCGACAACATGAAGTTCGACGTCACGCGGATGGTCCAGCGCAGCCACGTCTATGCGATCGTCGACGAGGTCGACTCGATCCTGGTGGACGAGGCGCGGACGCCGCTCATCATCTCCGGTCCGTCCGAGATCTCGGTGGACCTCTACTACCGGGTCGACACCATCATCCCCAAGCTGACCCGCGGCGAGGAGATCCAGGACAAGCACGGCAACAAGGAGGTCACCGGCGACTTCATCGTCGACGAGAAGGCCCAGACCGCCACCCTGACCGAGGCCGGCATGGCGCGCGCCGAGAAGCTGCTCGGGGTGGACAACCTCTACGACCCGTCCCAGACCGACCTGCTGCACTCGGTCAACCAGGCGCTGCGGGCCCACGCGCTGTACCAGCGCGACCGCGAGTACATCATCAAGGACGGCGAGGTCATCATCGTCGACGAGTTCACCGGCCGGCTGATGCCGGGCCGGCGCTGGTCGGACGGGCTCCACCAGGCGGTCGAGGCCAAGGAGAAGGTCAAGATCCAGAGCGAGAACCAGACCCTGGCCACGATCACCCTGCAGAACTACTTCCGGATGTACGACAAGCTGGCGGGCATGACGGGCACCGCCGAGACCGAGGCCGCGGAGTTCGAGAAGATCTACGGCCTCGACGTGGCGGTGATCCCGACCAACCAGGACATGATCCGCCTCGACCACCCGGACCTGGTCTACCGGACCGAGAAGGAGAAGTTCCAGGCGGTCATCGACGAGATCGTCGAGTGCCACGGCAAGGGCCAGCCGGTGCTGGTCGGTACGGTCTCCATCGAGAAATCCGAGCGGCTGAGCAAGATCCTGAGCAAGCGCAAGGTCAAGCACGTGGTCCTGAACGCCAAGTACCACGAGCGTGAGGCCGACATCGTCGCCCAGGCCGGCCGACTCGGGGCGGTGACCATCGCCACCAACATGGCCGGCCGCGGCACCGACATCGTCCTCGGCGGCAATCCCGAGGGCCTCGCCCGCACCGAGGCCGACCCGGGTACCGACCCCGACGCCCACGCCGAGGCCCTCGAGCGGTACCGGAGGGTCTGCGCCGAGGAGAAGCGCAAGGTGCTCGAGGCCGGGGGCCTGCAGATCATCGGCACCGAGCGCCACGAGTCGCGGCGCATCGACAACCAGCTGCGGGGCCGGTCGGGCCGTCAGGGCGACCCCGGTGCGTCCCGCTTCTTCCTGTCCTTCGACGACGACCTGATGCGGATCTTCGCCTCGGAAGGCGTGCGCAAGATGATGGACCGGCTCGGGATGGAGGAGAACGTCCCGATCGAGTCGAGGATGGTCACCAAGTCCATCGAGCGCGCCCAGACCCAGGTCGAGAGCCGCAACTTCGAGATGCGCAAGCACCTCCTCGAGTACGACGACGTCATGAACAAGCAGCGGGAGGCGGTGTACCGCCTGCGGCGGCGGATCCTCGAGGGCCTGGAGGGGCGCGACTACATCGACCGCGTGTCCGAGGACATCGTGGCGTCCCTGGTGGACCGCTTGTGCCCCGAGGAGGCCGACCCCGAGGACTGGGAGAGCGCTGCCCTGGCCAACGAGTACCGCGCCTACTTCGGAGTCAAGGTCGACGAGCTGGGCGTCGACTGGGACACCATTTCCCGCCCCGAGCTCGAGGAACGCCTGGTGGCCGGTGCCCGCGACCACTACGCGGCGCGAGTCGAGAACTTCGGCGGGGAGGAGTTCGCGAGGCTCGAGCGCTTCATCCTGCTCGACACCGTCGACCGGCAGTGGAAGGACCACCTCCTCGCCCTCGACCACCTGCGCGAGGGCATCGGGCTGCGGGCCTACGGCCAGCGCAACCCGCTGGTGGAGTACAAGCGCGAGTCCTTCGCCCTGTTCGAGGAGATGTGGGAGCGCATCGAGGACCACGTGGTCAAGTTCCTCTTCCACGCCGAGCCGGTGGCCGACCTCCAGCACCGGCGGGCCCGGGTCACCACGACCCTCTCCCACCCCGAGGCGCAGGCGCTGCAGACCTCGCACGAGCAGCACGAGCGGGCCGCCAACACGCCGGTGGGCCAGCCTGCGGCGCCGGTGACCGTGCGCCGGCAGCAGCCCAAGGTCGGGCGCAACGACCCGTGCCCCTGCGGCTCCGGGAAGAAGTACAAGAAGTGCCACGGTGCGCCGTCGGCCGTGAAGGGGTAGCCATGGAGCAGTCAATTCCGGTCGGTCTGACCTTCGACGACGTCCTGCTGGTCCCGGCCCGGTCGGAGGTCCATCCCAATCACGTCGACGTGTCGACCAGGGTCACGCGGGACGGCATCTCCCTCAACCTGCCCATCGTGTCGGCCGCCATGGACACGGTGACCGAGTCCAAGATGGCCATTGCCATGGCCCAGCACGGCGGCCTCGGGATCATCCACAAGAACATGTCCATCGCCCGCCAGGCCGAGCAGGTCGACCGGGTCAAGCGCTCCGAGTCGGGGATGATCGTCGAACCGGTGACGGTGCACCCGGAGCAGTCGGTCCAGGAGGCCCTGGACGTCATGGCCCACTTCCACATCTCGGGCCTGCCGGTGGTCGACCACGAGGGGCAGCTCAAAGGCATCCTGACCAATCGGGACCTGCGCTTCTGCAGCGAGTTCGAGCGACCGATCTCGGACTACATGACCCACGAGGATCTGGTGACCGCCCCGGTGGGCACGACGCTGGAGGAGGCGAAGATCCTGCTCCACCGCAACCGGATCGAAAAGCTCCTCGTCGTCGACGACGAGGGCAGTCTGAAGGGCCTGATCACCGTCAAGGACATCAAGAAGGCCCACGACTACCCCAATGCGTGCAAGGACCGGCTCGGTCGCCTGCGGGTGGCGGCGGCCCTGGGGGTCTCGGGGGACCTCCGCGAGCGCTGCGCCGCCCTCATCGAGCGCCAGGTCGACGTGCTCTGCCTGGACAGCTCCCACGCCCATTCGCGCGGAGTCCTCGACGCCGTCGAGATGGTGAAGGCCCACTTCCCCGAGGCCCACCTCATCGTCGGCAACGTGGCCACCGCCGACGGCGTCCGCGACCTGGTCTCCCTGGGCGCCGACGCGGTCAAGATCGGCATCGGCCCCGGCTCCATCTGCACCACCCGGGTGGTGACCGGTGCCGGCATGCCCCAGATCACGGCCATCCTGGAATGCTCCCGGGCCGCCCACGAGTACGGCGTGCCGGTCATCGCCGACGGCGGCGTGCGCTTCTCGGGCGACATCAGCAAGGCGCTGGCGGCGGGCGCCGACGCGGTCATGATCGGATCCCTGTTCGCCGGCGTCGAGGAGTCGCCGGGCGAGCAGATCCTCTACCAGGGCCGGACCTTCAAGGCCTACCGCGGCATGGGCTCTATCGGCGCCATGCGCGAGGCCGAGGGCTCCCGGGACCGCTACTTCCAGGAGACCGCGGAGGTCACCAAGCTCGTGCCCGAGGGGATCGAGGGCATGGTCCCGTACAAGGGGCCGCTGGCCGATCAGCTGACCCAGCTCATCGGCGGCCTGCGCGCCGGCATGGGGCTGGCGGGCTGCGCCTCCATCGGAGAGCTCCACGGCCGGGCGAAGTTCATCCGGGTCACCGCCGCCGGGCTCAAAGAGTCCCATGCCCACGACGTGGTCATCACCAAGGAAGCGCCCAACTACCGCATCGATCGCTAGGCCGTCGAATCGAACCGCAAAGACGCGAAGAACGCGAGGTCTGAAACCGGGACACGGCCGGTGCCGCGGCACCGGCCGTGTCCCGGTTTCATGAGCTCTGAGATGGACGTCGCGGGCTCGGCGTCTTTGCGGTTCTAGTCCGATGCTGCCGCGAGCTCCGCGCGGACGATGTACCGCTGCGGGGCGGATCCGGCGAAGTAGAACGGGTAGCAGGTGACGAGGGTGAGAGCCGGCGTGCCGGTGGGCTCGAGCACCCAGACGTCGGGCGGATCGACGATGAAGAGCTCGGTGATCTCGTAGGTGAGGGTACCGTCGAGGGTCTCGAGCTCGAGGACGTCGCCCGCGCTCACGTCCTTGAGCCCTCGGAAGTAGCCGTCCCGGTGGCCCGCGATCCCGACGTTGCCGGCCGCTCCGGGCTCTGCGGTGCCCTCGATGTGGCCGACCCCGCGATTCAGGACGAACTCGCCGGTGCCCGCGAGCACCGCGACCTCGAGGTCGATGGCCGGGACCCGCAGGACCGCCAGGGGAGGCCCGAGATCGTGCTCGAGGCTATCCCGGTACTCCGCGATGCGTTTCTCGTCCCACAGGGTCGTGTCCACCGGAAGCTCGGTGGGAAGCTCCTGGGCCGACGTCGACGGCGCGCTCGGAACCGCGGTCCGAGCCGCCTGGCGCGCCTCGGCGAAGCGCCGCAGGTCGGCGTCGCGCCCGGCCGAGGCGTGGATCCGGAACCCCGCCCAGATCCCGAGCAGCACCACCCCGGTGCCAATCAGCAGCCACTGCACAACCCGAAGGAGCTTGCCGCGATTCACCATCGTCGTCGATCATAATCCGCACCGATCATCCGTTGTTCCCGTTTTCCGGGAATCGCGGGCATTCGGCCCGAATGCCCGCGATTCCCGGAATCTGCAACCCGCTCCGGCTCCCATCGCCGCCGCCTTTGCTAGACTCGTCGCCATGCCACGAACAGCACTCATCACGGGCATCACCGGTCAGGACGGCTCCTATCTCGCAGAGCTTCTGCTCGACAAGGGCTACGTGGTCCACGGGGTGGTCCGACGCTCCTCGAGCGTCAACCGGCAGCGGATCGACCACCTCCGGGGCCGGCCCGACACGGCGGACAGGCTGCACCTCCACTACGGCGACCTGGGCGACGCCGAGTCCCTGACCACGATCCTGGGGATCGCGGCTCCCGACGAGGTCTACAACCTGGCGGCCCAGTCCCACGTCGCGATCTCGTTCAGGATGCCCACCTACACCGGCGACGTCACCGGGCTGGGTACGGTCCGGCTCCTCGAGGCGGTGCGGCGCCAGGCGCCGGAGGCGCGCTTCTACCAGGCGTCGTCGTCGGAGCTGTTCGGGAAGGTCGCCGAGGTCCCGCAGACGGAGACCACCCCTTTCCACCCCCGGTCGCCGTACGCGGTGGCCAAGATGTACAGCTACTGGGCCACGGTCAACTTCCGCGAGGCCTACGGGATGCACGCGTCCAACGGAATCCTGTTCAACCACGAGTCGCCGCGGCGGGGCGAGAACTTCGTCACCCGGAAGATCACCCGGGCGGTGGCCGAGATCGACGCCGGGCTTCGCGACCGGCTCGCACTCGGCAACCTCAACGCCCGCCGGGATTGGGGATTCGCCGGCGACTTCGTCGAGGCCATGTGGTTGATGGTGCAGGCCGACGGCCCGGGCGACTACGTGGTCGGGACCGGCGAGGACCATTCGGTGCGCGAGTTCTGCGAGCTCGCCTTCGCCGAGGTCGGGGTCGAGCTGCAGTGGCAGGGCGAGGGCGTGGACGAGGTCGGCCGCGATCGGGCGACGGGCGCGGTCCGGGTCGAGGTCAACCCGCGCCACTTCCGGCCCGCCGAGGTCGAGGCCCTGCTCGCCGACCCGAGCCGGGCCAGGCGCGAGCTCGGCTGGGAGCCGAAGGTGAGCTTCCCCGAGCTGGTACGGATGATGGTCGAACACGACCTCGGGGCCGTGGGCCGGCGCTGAGGACCGTTCCGCCCGCGGCGGGGCACGGAGGAAACCATGAAGATCGTCGAATGTGTGCCCAACATCTCCGAGGGACGGAACCCGGAGATCTACAACGCCGTCGCCGAGGCCGCCGCCTCCGTGTCGGGGGTCAAGCTGCTCGACGTGGACCCCGGCGAGGAGACCAACCGGACGGTCATCACCTTCGTCGGCGAGCCCGAGGCGGTGCTCGAGGGTGCGTACCGCCTCGTGAAACGCTCCTTCGAGCTCATCGACATGCGTGCCCACAAGGGCGCCCACGGGCGACAGGGCGCCACCGACGTCTGCCCCTTCGTGCCGGTGTCCGGGGTGAGCATGGACGACTGCGTCGAGCTCGCCCGCCGCCTCGGCAAACGGGTGGGGGAGGAGCTCGGCGTTCCGGTCTACCTGTACGAGTACGCGGCCACCCGACCCGAGCGACGGTCGCTGGCCAGGATCCGCAAGGGCGAGTACGAGGCCCTGCCCGAGAAGCTCAAGACCGAGGCCTTCGCACCCGACTTCGGGCCCGCGACCTTCGTGCCGAGCTTCGGCGCCATGGTCACCGGCGCCCGCAAGTTCCTCGTCGCCTACAACGTCGACCTCAACGTCACGGACAAGCGCTGGGCGAACCGGGTGGCCTTCGACGTCCGGGAGACCGGCCGCTCGGTGGCCGGGCCCGACGGCGAGGAGATCCAGGAGCCGGGCATGCTCAAGGCAGTGCGCGGGTTGGGCTGGTACATTCCCGAGTACGGCTGCGCCCAGGTCTCCATGAACCTCGTCGACCTCGACGTGACCCCGGTCCACGCCGCCTTCGACGCCTGCGAGGAGTCGGCGCGACAGCGCGGGATGCGGGTCACCGGCTCGGAGCTGGTGGGCCTGGTGCCGAAGAAGGCGATCCTCGACGCCGGCGTCCACTACCTCAAGCGCATGGAGCGCTCGCCCGGGGTGCCGGAGAGCGACATCGTCCACACCGCGGTGCGCAGCCTCGGGCTCAACGAGGTCGCCGAGTTCGTGCCCTCCGAGAAGATCATCGAGGACATCCTGGCCCCCGAGCGGCCGCTGGCGCGCCTCAGCGTCCAGGGCTTCGCCGACGAGACCTCCCGCGACTCCACGGCGCCGGGCGGTGGCTCGGTGGCGGCGCTGGCCGGCGCGCTGGCGGCGGCCCTCGCGGCCATGGTGGCCAACCTGCCGCACCCCAAGTCGGCCTACGGCGAGGTCCGCGACGACCTCGAGTCGATCGCGGTGAGGGCCCAGGCCCTCAAGCAGAAGCTCCTCGACGCCATCGACGACGATACCTGGGCCTTCCAGAGGCTGATGGAGGCCAACCGGGCGGCGCCCGGCGAGCGTGCGGCAGCGGTTCGGGAGGCCACGCTGGGGGCGGCGAGGGTCCCCTTGGAGGTGGCCGAGGCCTGCCCCGAGATCGCCGGGCTCTGCGCCCGCGCGCGTGCCCTCGGCATGCCGGCCTCGGCATCCGACGCCGGGGTCGGCGCGGCCATGGCCCGAGCTGCCGCCCTCGGCGCCGCCATGAACGTGCGTATCAACCTCCAGGACATGGCCGACGACGCCGACGCCCGGGAGATGCTCGGCCGGGCTGACCGGGCGCTTGCCGAGACGGCGCGGGCGGCCGCCGCCGTGGAGCGCGAGGTCTGGAGCCTGCTGGGCGGGGGCGAGCTGCCCGGCGAGTGAGCGGGACCTTCGCGGTGGCGGCCGGTCCGGTGGCGACCGGGGCGGCCTCCCGGGGCGCCGTCAACAACCGGTAAAAAGCCCGCGGCAGCGGCGTTCTGAAGCTTGCGCCGAGTGCGTTTCCGGGTAGGCTGAGGGCCGCCAAGGAGGCACCTCAGGCATGACCGGCACGGCTCGAGTCGAACCCGGCAAGCTCCGAACCGTGGTGGCGGTGGCGGTGATCCGAGTGGTCATTCCCCTGTGGCTCGCCGCCGGCGCCGTGCTCAAGCTGGCCGACGGCAGCCCGAGCCACCTGCCGGCCGCCCTCATCAAGTGGTGCGGCGCCATCGGCCTGAACCTGCGCTACGTTCTCGAACTGTCGATCGCGGTCGAGCTGATCGTGGCCGGAGTCATGGTCCTGCTGCCGACGTTGGCCCGGCCCGTGGGCACGGCACTGCTCATCACCTTCGTGCCGGTGCTGATCGGCGACCTGGCGCTCGGCGCCTCGAGCTGCGGCTGCTTCGGCGCCGTCGAGGTGCCGCCGTGGGTGACCCTGGTCACCGATCTCTTCTTCCTCTTCACCCTGCTGGTGCTGGCGCGTGGTGTGCCGTCTCTGGCGTGGTCGCCGACCCTCCCCAGCGGTCGGGTGCTCGCGGCGGGGATCTGGTCGCTGGCGAGCATGGCCGCCGCCTTCGCGCCGTTCCTGGTGGGGATCAACGGGGTCAACGGCGCCAACGGCGCCAACGGAGCCAACGGGGGCAACGGAGTGACCGGAGCACCCCCGGCAGCGGAGAGCGCCGCCTTGGGACCCGCTGAGGGCTTCTACCTGCCGGACTACGGAAGCTGGATCGGACAGCGCTTCCGAGACCTCGACCTCGCGTCCTGGATCCGTGGCCTGCCCGAGGACCTGGATGCCGGCACCCAGTACATCCTCTTTTACCGCAAGGATTGCGAGCACTGCCACGCCCTCATGGAGGTCTTCTTCGCGGACGGCGAACAGCTGCCCACCACGGCGGTGGCGGTACCCGAGCGCACCGGCTACCCGACCGTGGGGGTGCAGCCCCTCGTGTGCGCAGGTTGCCGCCTCGCGGAGCTACCGGCGGGGGTCGACTGGTTCCTGCAGACCCCGGTCCTGGTCCGAATCGCCGACGGCGTGGTCGAGTGCGCCGCCGAGGTCACGGCGGACGCCCCGGTGTGCATCGTCGGATTCTGAGACCGTGGTGCGATCCCCGGTGCGATGTGGGGGCCGTCCCCGGAACCCCAGGGGGTCTGCCGGGATTGACGCGTCACGATCGCACGAGTAGGTTGTGGTATAGTCTGGCGCGTGATGCACCGACACAGCATCGAGAAACCGAAAGAGAATCAACGGAGGTGGAGAATGCGGAAGGTCGTTACCCCGGCACTGGTCGTGCTCCTCGTGGCTGGTCTCACTCTGACGGGTTGCGCGTCGAAGAAGTACGTGCAAGAGCAGATCGTGAACAGCGAGGCGACCACCAACACCAAGATCGGAGAGGTCCAGAGCTCCGTCGAGGCCAACCAGAAGGAGATCTCGGCCCTTCATCAGAAGGACGCCGAGATGGAGAAGAAGCTCGCTGAGCTCAGCGAGACCGCCAAGGACGCGCTCGCCCGGGCCACCCAGGCCGGCAAGCTGGCCGAGGGCCAGTTCATCGCCGAGGTCATTCTGACCGACAACGACGTCCGCTTCGGCTTCGACCGCTACGAGCTGTCCGACGAGGCCAAGGCCGCGCTCGACCAGTTCGCCGAGCAGATCATCGAGAAGAACAAGGGCGTCTTCATCGAGATCCAGGGCCACACCGACAGCATCGGCAGCGAGGCCTACAACCTGCAGCTCGGCTACAGGCGCGCCGAGCAGGTCATGCGGTACCTGGCGAGCCAGAAGGGCTTCCCCCTTCACCGCATGAACGTCACCTCCTACGGTGAGTACAAGCCGATCGCCGACAACGGCACCAGCGAGGGCCGTGCCCAGAACCGCCGGGTCGCCCTCGTGGTCCTCCGATAGCCCCGTCACACCGACGACTCCGACGGCCCGGGCCCGCGCCCGGGCCGTTTGCTTTCGGCGGCGGGCCGCTCCGTTTTCGCCCGGAATGTGCGAAAATACCGTCACCATGGAACCCGTCAGGATGCAGGTGGTGGCCGTGCTGGGCGGGAGCGTGGCGTCCTCCGAGGAGGAGTTCGTGGCCGAGCGGGTGGGCGCCGCCGCCGCCCGATGCGGATGGGTCGTGCTCACCGGCGGCGGCCCGGGGGTGATGGCCGCGGCCAGCCGCGGCGCCGTGGAGGCGGGCGGCCTGACCCTCGCCATCCTTCCCACCGCCCACCCGGCGGCGGGCTACCCGAACCCCTGGGTCCACCTGCCCGTCTTCACCGGCTCGGGCAACGCCCGCAACGCCTTCAACGTGCTCACCGCCTCCCTGTGCGTCGCCATCGGCGGCGGCGCCGGCACCCTGTCCGAGATCGCCCTCGCCCTCAAGGCGGGGGTTCCGGTGTGGTGCTGGCGTAGCTGGGGCCTCGAGACGCCGGCCGGCCAGCCGCCCGCGGAACTACGGGTCGTCGACGACGCCGACGAGCTCATCGCCGACCTCGAGGACACCCTGTACTGACCGCCGTCCCCGGCGACGGCGCCGCCCATCTGTTGTCCGGTCTCGGGTTGTGCTACGGTTCCGCGAGCTCGGGATGGAGGAACCATGCACGACGCCAAGCCCGCCAGGTCGAAGCTGCTCCCCGCCAACGCCTACCGCAAGCTCGAGCCCGGCGAGGTCTACCGGCCGGTGGTGCCCGCCGACGACCTGAGGCCGGAGGTCACCGTCTGGTCCATCGGGCTCGGGGTCGCGATGGTCGTGCTCTTCACGGCGGCCTGCGCCTACATGGCCCTGCGCGCCGGCAACGCCATCGAGGCGTCGATTCCCATTGCCATCCTGGCGATCTTCTTCGGCAAGATGCGTCGGCCGGTGAGCACCATCCTCGAGAACGTCATGGTGCAGTCGGTGGGCCAGGCGGCCGGCGTGGTCGCCGCGGGGGCCACGTTCGTCGTCCCCGCCATGTACATCAACCAGGTCTCGGTCCACTGGTGGCAGATCTTCCTGGCCTGCTTCATCGGCGGCTCCCTGGGCGTGGTGCTCATCATTCCCCTGCGCAAGTACTTCGTCAAAGAGCTCCACGGCGAGCTGCCCTTCCCCGAGGCCACGGCCATCAACAACATCCTGGTCACCGGCGAGAGCTCGGCCGGCGGCGCCGGCAAGATCCTGCTCATCTCCTTCGCCATCGGCGCCCTCTTCGACTTCTCCATCGAGGCGCTCCACCTGTGGAACGCCGGTCTGTCGAGCTCGGTGCTCCTGGGCGGCCTCGGCGAGGGCCTGCGCATCGAGGTCCAGCTCACCGCCATCGCGGCGCTGTTCGGCCTCGGCTACATCATCGGCATCCGCTACGCCTCCATCATCGCCTCGGGCTCGGTCCTCGCCATGCTCGTGATGGTCCCCGCCATCTACCTGTTCGGCAAGGAGATCGGGACCTTCGCCTACGCCGGGACCAGCTACACCATCGCGGACATGGGCGCGGTGGCCATCTTCGGCGCCTTCGTCAAGCCCGTCGGCATCGGCGCCATCGCGGTGTCGGGGATCATCGGCATCCTCAGGATGTGGAAGATCGTCGCCTCGTCCGTGACCCTGGGCTTCAAGGGCTTCTCGAAGACGGCGGCGGGCGACAACGAGGCCACCGAGCGGACCCAGCGCGACATGGCTCCCAAGAACGTGATCCTGGTCCAGATCGCCACCACCCTGGCCATGGGCCTGCTCTTCGTCGTGGTGTCGCTGACCACGGCCGGGGATGGCGGCGCGGCCGCATACGGCCTGGTCCCGAGCCTCAAGTTCGGCCTGGTCGGGATGGTGATTGGCTTCCTGCTGAGCTTCCTCTTCACCCCGGTGGCGGCTCAGGCCATCGCCATCGTCGGCGTCAACCCGGTGTCCGGCATGACCCTGATCACGGTGGTCCTCGCCATCGGCTGCATGATCTTCGCCGGCGTGGGCGGCACGGCAGGGATGATCATCGCCCTGATCATCGGCACCGCCGTGTGCACCGCGCTGTCGACCTCGGGGGCCCTGATCACCGACTTCAAGATCGGCTACTGGCTCGGCTCGACCCCGCGCAACCAGGAGCGCTGGAAGTTCCTGGGCATGGCGGTGGCGGCTCTGGTCGTGGCAGTGATGATCCCGGTGATGGACTCGGGCTACCACTTTCTGGTGGAGGATCCGGTCACCGGACTGATGGTCTCGAACGAGCAGGAGCTGCCGGCCCCGCAGGCCAACATGATCGCCGCGGTCTCGCGCGGCCTCATGGCGGACCCCGCCAACCAGCCCTGGCTGCTCTACGGTCTCGGCGGCGCGGTGGCGATCATGCTTCTGATGGCGGGGGTGCCCATGCTCGCCTTCGCCCTCGGCATGTACCTGCCCATCTCGATCAACGCGGCGGTGCTGGCGGGAGCGGTGGCCGCCTGGATCGTGTCGAAGACCGGCAGCAGCGAGCGAGTGCGCAGCGCCCGCGCCGAGCAGGGCATTCTGATCGCGTCGGGCCTCATGGCCGGCGCCGCCATCTTCGGGGTCATCACGGCCTTCCTGCGCAGCAAGGACTTCGGTGCGCTGATCCGCCACATCAGCATCGGCGAGCGCTTCGAGCTCGTCGACGGCAACCTGGTGTCCACCGCCGCCCACTGGTACGAGGGCTTCCAGGGCCAGATGATCGGTTTCGTCATGCTGATCCTGCTCGCCGTGGCCTGCTACCTCCTGGCCCGCGTCGGCGCCGGCTGGGCGCTGGCCGCCGAGGACAGCGAGGAAGGTCAGAGTTGAGAGTGAAGAGTTCAGAGTTCAGAATCATGAATTGTGAATTCTGAATTATGAATTTCCCCCACCCGGCCCACCTGCGGCCTTGGGAGGGTGGGGGAAACTAAAAACTCATAATTCATAATTAATAATTGTGAATTACTCCAGCGTCACCTTCGCGTTGCCGACGCCGACCGAGATCTCGATGCGGTGGGGGCCGTCGCCACTCCACTCGGCGGAGTGACCGACGAAGCCCGAGGACTCCACCCGCTCGCCGCGCACGGTGAGCCGGGCGTCCCCGACCCCGCCGGAGCCGTCCACCGAGCCGTAGTGCTCGGCGCGGCCGATGACGGCGGCGTCTCCGACCCCGATGTCCACGGTGACGTCGCCGGCCACCCCCTCGACGAGGACTTCGCCGACCCCGAGCTCGAGATCGAGGGCGCCGGTGACGCCCCGAACCTCGACGTCGCCGACCCCGAGCTCGAGGGTGAAGGCGAGCTGGGCCGGGACTTGGATAGTCCAGTGCTCCTCGAAGCGGCGGTCGCCGCCGTCGGTGTCGATCTCGACGACCAGCTGGCTGCCGGAGACCTCGGTCCTCAGCTCGGCTCGGTCGACCTCCCGCTGGGCGGTCTTCATGGACGAGAAGAAGCCGCCGCGGCGAGGCTCCAGCTCGACCCTGAGAGCGATCTCGGCGACGTCGGCGCCGGAGATCTCGATGTCACCGACCCCGGCGTCGAGGCGGACAAGCTCGAGCCCCGCCGCGGGGACGGTGGTTTCGAGGACCTTGGGCTGGCCGGCCGAAGCGGGGACGGCGAGGGCGAGGACGAGGGCGGGGAGAAGGACGGAGACGTTTCGTTTCATGGGTCACTCCCTGCGGCCGGGTTGCCGGCCGTTCGGTTCTCTCGCCCTTTCAAACGCAGCAGGACGCGAAAGGTTCTGCTCCGGCGCGATCGGCCGTCACGGCAGCGGGGGCTCGGCGGTGGTGTCGCCGCCCCACCACGTGCCGGCGGCGAGGACGATGTCGCCGGAGGCCGACTCCACCAGGAGCTCGGGGCCTTCGCCGCTGAGGGTGACCGTGTCGCCGGCCTCGTTGACGACGCCGGGGAAGTCGGAGCGGACGGTGCCGCCGATGGTGCGCAGGCTGCCCCTGGGCGCCGCTGACTCGGGCAGGGTGAGGCGGATGCGGCTCGAGTCGCTGCGAACCACCACCCGATGGTGGGGCTCCAGGCGGTCCCAGGCCAGGGTGATGCGGCCGGTGGAGGTGACGACCTCGGTGCTCCCGGACAGGTTGTCCATCCAGACGCTGCCCGAGGCGGTGTCGACGTGAACCTCGCGGGCGCCGCCGGTGAGGGTGACGTTGCCCGACGAGGTGCGGGCGAAGAAGCGCTCCAGGGGCCGGATGAGCTCGAGCCGCGCGTCGCCGGAGGCCGAGCGGAGGTCCACGGACGCCGCCGCGCCGACCAGCTCCATGTCGCCGGTTGCGGTTCGCAGGTACAACGGTCGCGCGTCGGGCAGGTCACCGCGGATGACCACCGAGCCGCCGGTTGTGGTGATGTCGGGTACCACGTGATGGGGCAGCAGGAAGCCGAGGCGCGACCGGGCGGTGAGGGTTCCGAGGCCGAGGAAGCCGGAGCGGCCGGGGCTCACCGTGACCGTGATCCGCCCGTCGGCGACCTCGGTGGTCGGGGTGTGGCTGGCGATCCAGCTCGCCGCCCGGTCCTCGCCGACCCCAGCGATCCGGAGCTCGGTGGCGACCGCCACGCGGTCCACGTCGGCGGTTCGGATCTGAACGTCGACGGTGGCGGCGTCGATGACGACGCGGGTGCCGTCCGGGGCGGCGAAGGTCTCGGTGGCCGCGTGCTCGCGCTGGGCCGCGTGGCCGGCGGCGGGGACGACGAGGACGAGTGCGACGACGGCGGCGAGGGCGCTTCGGTCGGGGCGGTGGGTCCGCATGGGGGCTCTCCTCTCACCGGGGCGGAAAGGGCACCACGACGCCGGGCTCGGCGTCCGGGGGCCCGGGCGGGCTGTTGCCGAGCTGCGGGTTGCTCGCCGCGCCGAAGGCCCGCCGGGCCAGGCTCGGCTCGAGCTCGTCGAGGAAGCCGCGCAGCCGGGCCAGGACGGAGTGGGTCGTGGACGGCGAGGCCTTGGCGGCCCGGGCGATCCGGGCCGTGGACGGCCGGAGGCCGTCGACCTCGAGCACCGCCGCCAGCAGCGCGGCGGCCCACGGCTCGATGACGTGCGGCCGGGGCGACCGCGCCTCCCGGTAGGCCCGCCACAGGCGCCGGGCGGCGAGGACCGTGAGCTTCGACAGCTCCAGGCCCGTGCCCAGCCGTTCGACGATGTCGTCGATCTCCCGGGCGACGCCGTCGAGGCGGTCGAGGCCCCGCCGCCAGGAGTCGGCCAGGGCCTCCTCGGAGCGGAAGCGGTCCCAGGCGGCGCCCAGGCTGCGGTGGGCGTCGTCGAGCAGGTCCGACCGGGGGTGGCGGGTGCGGCCCTCGCGGAGAACGCCGTCCGCCTCCCCCCAGCGGCCGACGGCGGCGAGCAAGTTGGCGTGCAGGCCGAGCAGGAAGACCTGGAGGTCGTCCGGGACCGGTGCGCCGCGCGGCAGCCGGTCGAGGGTGTCCAGGGCCTCGGGGTGGCGGCCCTGGTCCGACAGCAGGATCGCGAGCTGCACCGGCAGGTGGTAGGCGCCGGGGAACAGCTCCCAGCCGCTGCGCAGAAGCTCTTCGGCCTCATCGGCATGGCCGACCGCGGCCAGGGCGTTGGCCAGCAGGTGGCACGCGTGGGGCGAGGGGTCGAGCTGCCACGACCGGGAGGCGGCCGGGTGGGCGCGATCGGCCTCGCCCATGGCGAGGTGGGCCTGGGCCTTCCAGATCAGGAGCTGGGCCTCGAGGATCGGCTGGTCGCCGATCGCGGGCAGGGCCCGGTCGACCTCGGCGAGGATCCTGACGTGGCGGCCGGTGCGGCTCCACTCCAGGCACCGGCGCAGAGCGCGCTCGATGCGGGTGATCCGCTCGTCCCAGTCTCCTCGTTGCCGACGGCTCATCCCGAACATGCTAGCAAAGGCGGGAGACTCCGTGGCAGGTCCCGCGTCCGCTTCCGATCCCGTACCCGTGCCCGTACCCGTGCCCGTGCCCGATGTCAGCGACCAGCGGCAGCGATCAGCAAGCAGTGGCAGCGATCAGGGACAGCGATCAGGGGCGGCAGTCAGCGCCAGCAACCAGCGATCAGGGGCGGCGGCGGCGTCATCGGCGGGGGCGCGAAAGGGGGCTGCCGATTCGGCAGCCCCCCGTGGGGTTTCCGGGCCGAGCGCAGGGATCACCCACGCGATCGGCTGCGCCGCTGCTGCTGGCCGGACGAACGCTCGGGCTGCTCGCGGGATTTCGAGCGGTCCCGGGAACGGGCACTCGGGCTCGGCTCCGGCGGGCGGCCGGAGCGCTGGCTGGTCGTGACCTCCTTGGTCGGTGGGGCCGGCGCCGAGCGGCCGGCGGTGGTCGGGATCCGCCGGGTGGCGGGGCGGCTCTCCACCGAGGGGGCCCGGCTCGACGGTGCGGTGGTCACCGCCGGGGCCTGGGAGCGACCGCGGGACGCGGGTGCAGCCGACGCCGGGGCGCGCTGAGTCCTGGCCGGCGCTTCGATGACCCGGGACCGGCTGCGCTGCGAGGTGTCGACCCGTGGCTCGGGCGCTCGGGCGGGCGCCGGGGCGGTCGAGCTCGGACCGGTCGAGAATCTGGGCGACTCGGGGCGCACGAAGCGGTCGCCCCGTGGGTCGCCGGCCCGGGATCCGTCGGTGCTCTTCGGCGGGGCCGCGGCCGGTCTCGGAGGGCGTGCGGGGGAGGTGGGCGCGCCGCGGTCGCTGCGGATCGCCTCGGAACGCCGCCCGACACCTTCGGCGGAGCTCGGCACGCTGCGGTCCATTCGACCGGGCTCGGCGTGCGGACTCTGAGCGCCGCGGCTGCCGGCCGTCGAGGTCCCGGGCCCGGTCACGGACCGGCCGCCTTCGTCGGGGGCGCTGACCCGGGAGCGGGCGCTCGGGGCGAGGGCCCGTTCCACGGTCTCGCCGGCGTGACGGCGGACGTGGACCTCCTGACCCTCGGGGCGCACGACCTTGAGCTGGCGGCCGTCGACGGTGGCGGTGCGCTCCGTGATCCGGGCCTCGGGCACCGCGCGGCCGCCCCGGCGCTCGACCTCGTGCTTCGACGGCGGCGCCGCCAGCGACGTCACGCTGGCGCGGGCCACCGCCCTGGTGGCGACGTCATAGCCGACCGCGTGGTGGGCCACCGAGTCCGCACCCAGGTGTGTCCAGGACACCCAGGTCGCGTAGCGGGCGTCCCGCCAGCCGTCGGCGTAGCCGGAGCGGTAGCCGTCGTGGACGCCGTGCCGGTAGCCGTTGGACCACCCGTGGTTGAAGGCGCGGTGGGCGTGGCTCCAGCCGCGAGGGGCGCAGGGGACCCACCCGACATGGCTGCCGCTGGAGACCCAGAGCACGTTGCCCGGGTGGTAGTCGTAGCCGGGGGTCCAGACCCAGCCCACGGTGGTCATGGCCCAGTTGCCGTAGTGGTGGGGCAGCCAGCCCCAGGGCTCGTAGGCGACCCAGGTCCAGCCCAGGGAGGTCCAGACCCAGCGGCCGTGGCTGAAGGGCCGCCAGCTGGCGGCGACCCAGGGCCGCCAGACCCTGCCGAGGCCGTCGACCCACACCCATTCACCGTAGCCGCCGAGGGCGGTGTCCCAGCCGCCGACCCACGGGTCGCGGTCCCAGGACGACGCCCATAGCCCCCAGTTGGACGCGCCGAAGCCGACGCTGAGGCCGTGGTTGGAGATGGAGACGCCGAACCAGTCGTTGGCCGCGGCCGGAGCGGCGGCGAGAGCGACGGTCACGGCGATGGCGGCGATCGTCACGTGTTTCCCGGTCATGGCGGCCTCCCTTCGCCGGCTTTCACTGCCGGTCGCCCTGTGAAGAGCAACCGCCGTGCCAGGGCTTGTCGGCGAGCGTGGGAAGCAGCAGGGCGGGCATCTTCGGGGGGTGGGGCGGGCTCGAACCGCGAGGCCGATCCGGGTCGATGTGTCCTCTCAGGTGGACAGGTTGGGCGGCCGGGTGTCAGTGGCAGCGACGGTGGCGGTGGCAGCGACAGTGACAGTGGCAGCGACAGTGACAGTGGCAGTGACAGTGGCAGGACCCGCGTCCGCGTCCGTGCCCGTGCCCGATGGCAGCGATCAGCGGTCAGCTATCAGCATCCCACCCTTGTTGCCCCGGGAGACACCGGCGAAGTAACACGACACTGGTTTCAGCAGACCTCCCCGGCCAAGTCCCCGAGGGTGTTACTTAGGAGCGATCAGCGGTCAGCGATCAGCAAACAGCGATCAGCGGCCGCCGTCAGGCCGGGACGCAGGCGACGCCCGGCAGGGATGCCTGGCGCTCCAAGTCTCCACTGCCGCTGCGCTTGGAGCGGCAGGCTTCCGAGCCTGCCGTCACGGGCCTGACGGCCGGTGGCGCGCCGCGGAACTGTGGTGTCGGCGACGCCAGGCACGGATGCCTGGCGCTCCATCGGGTGGCCGGCGGTTACCGCTCACGCCGATGTCGGACACGAAAACGGAGGCGGAAGCGGATACGGCTCCGATCGCGTTCCGGGAAGCTCCGGCCCTCACCCCTCGTCGCGCTCGTACAGGTACGCGCAGTCCGCCAGCCTCGGCTCGGAGCCCGAGCGGCACACCGCGTACTTCGCGCCGGACCACATGGCGGCGCCGCCGGTGCGGCCCCCGGCGTCGACCGCGTAGAACTTGACGTCGAAGGTGGGCCGCCCCCGGTCGTCGAGGAGGTAGGGCACCCTGGTCGCTGCGACCATGCGCTCCAGCGCGCCGAGGCAGGCCGCCTCGGGGTCCTTGCCCGAGCGCATGAGCTCGACGATGGTGTGGGCGCCGGCGATCTGGATCACCGACTCGCCGCGCCCGGTGGAGCCCGCCGCCCCGACCCCGTTGTCGACGTAGAGGCCGGCGCCGATGATGGGGGAATCGCCGACCCGGCCGGGGATCTTGAAGAACAGGCCCGAGGTGGTGGTCGTGCCGCCCAGGTTGCCGGCCGCGTCGCGGGCGCACAGGTTGATGGTGCCGGTGGGCCGGACCACGCCGTACTCGTCGACGAAGGCCCTGACGTCGGGGTCCTCGACCTGGCCGGTGAGGGGCAGCCAGTCGTCGCGGTCCGACATATTGGCCTTCCAATAGAGCCAGATCTTCCTGGCCTTGTCGGTGAGCAGGTCCTCCTCGACGAAGCCGAGGCTGCGCGCGAAACGGGCCGCGCCGTCGCCCACCAGGAGCACGCGGGTGGTGCGGCGCATGACCTCGAGGGCGACCTGGGCCGGGTGCCGGAAGCCCTCGAGGGCGGCCACGGCTCCGGCCCGCATGGTCGGGCCGTCCATGCAGCAGGCGTCGAGCTGGACGACGCCCTCGGCGTTGGGAAGGCCGCCGAAGCCGACGGTGACGTCGTCGGGGTCGTCCTCGACGATGGCGACCCCTGCCACCGCGGCCTCCACCGCCGGGACGCCGGCCTCCATGCGCTCGACCGCCCGGCGCACCGCCTCGAAGCCGTTGGCCGAGGCGACGGCCACTGGCGGAGACCCCGCGGCGTCTGCGGCGCCGGCGCCCGCGGCCGCCAGTCCTGCAGCCGCCAGGGCGCCGCCCACGACGAGCTCGCGGCGCGAGACTCCGGTGGGTTGATCGGAGGCGGGCGGGACGTCGTCTCGGGATGTGTGATTCATGGTGGCCATCGTGCGCATCGTCGGCGGTGCTGTCAAGCGGCCCGAAAATTGCATCCGCATCGGGCGGAGCTCGCGCTTCCGGGTTGGTGCCCGCGGCGCCGGTGGTCTACCATGTGGGCGGGACACCCATGGAGCGCGGCGATGGTGAGCCCGGCGGGACGGGCGCCCTCGGGCCGTCCCCGAAAGCAACTGATGAACCGGACAAAGGCGGGACCCCATGACCAATGCCCACGGCCGACGGCCGGCCCTCGTGCGGATCGGCCTTCTCCTGGCTCTCGGAGCGATCGTGATCGGGTGTAGCCCGCGCGGCGGCCGCGCGGACGGACCGGACGGGCCGGACTGGGCCGACCTGCGCGAGCGCATGGTCCGGCAGCAGATCGAGACCCGCGGCGTCAAGGACCCGGCGGTGCTCGACGCGATGCGGACGGTGCCGCGCCACCGCTTCGTGCCGGCCGACTACCGCGAGGCCTCGTACCAGGACTCGCCCCTGCCCATCGGCGAGGGCCAGACCATCTCCCAGCCCTACATCGTCGCCCTCATGTCCGAGCTGCTCGAGGTGGAGGCCGGTGACCGGGTCCTCGAGATCGGCACCGGATCCGGCTACCAGGCCGCGGTCCTAGCCGCCATGGGGGTCGAGGTCTACACCGTGGAGATCCGCGACAAGCTCTGCGAGCGGGCCCGGACGATCCTGGGCGAGATCGGCTACGAGGCGGTTCACGTCCGCTGCGGTGACGGCTACCGCGGGTGGCCCGAGGCGGCGCCCTTCGCGGCGGTCATCGTCACCGCCGCGCCGGAGCGGATTCCCGACCCGCTCATCGACCAGCTCGCCGTGGGCGGCCGCATGGTCATTCCCCTGGGGGACTTCTACCAGCAGCTCATGGTGATCAAGAAGACCGAGGCCGGCGTCGAGGAGCGCTCGGTGATCCCGGTCCGCTTCGTGCCCATGACCGGCGAGATCGAACGTCAAGTCGAACCCTAAGCTCCGAATACGTCGACGATTCTCCGGCCCCAACGGGCCGGAGGA
>DATHSO010000164.1:0-29850 GCA_035464095.1 Candidatus Methylomirabilota bacterium
GTAGAACGAAACGCCCGGGGCGCGGACAGGGGGGGGGTACAATTGCCGCATGAATCGGGGAACAGGACGCTTCGACCCTCCTGATCCGGCAACGCTCGAGATGCTCCGTTCGAAGACGGCAGCGGAACGTCTGAAGATCGCGTCCGGCATGTGGCGTTCGGCTCGTTCGATCCTGACGAATGTTCTCCGTCAGGATCATCCGGACTGGGACCAGCGGCGGATCGACCAGGAGGTCGCGAGCAGGCTCTCCCATGGATCCGTCTGAGCAGCACCTCAGGGACATCTCGGGGGTGCTAAAAATCATGGGCGCCGAGATCGACCGGGCGTACATCGAGCGGTGGGTTTAGCGCCTCGGTCTGTCCCGGGAGTTGTCACTCGTGACGCGAGATTGACTGCACCGCTTGCAGCACCGCTCGACATGACGACCCGAGGTCTGGTGCCGGAGCCGGGACTCGAACCCGGACGCCCATACGGGCAGGGGATTTTAAGTCCCCGGCGTCTACCATTCCGCCACTCCGGCAGGCTGTGGGTATCATAGCCCGCGAATCGCGGTGGAGTCAGGCGAGAAGGGTCGAGATCCCGGAACAGGGCGGCGGCTGGTGCGTAGCTCGTGTCAGGCGTGGAGGTTGCGATGAGGACATGCGCAATCGGGCTCGCGGCGGTGCTTGTGGCAGTGGCGGGATGGGCGGGCGCTGGGGAGATTGCGGCACAGGCCCGGACCGAGGTGGCGGGGCCGGTGGTGAGCGTGGTGCCGGGCCCGCCGCTGTGGCGGCCGGCGGAGCAGCGGCCCAAGGCGGCCGTCGCGGACACCCTCGAGCAGGTGGTGGACCAGTGCGTGGGCGACGCCATGGCGGCCGGGGGTACGCCCGGGGCCTCGGTGGCGGTGATCGTGGGCGGCGGGCTGGTCTACGAGCAGGGCTACGGGGTCAAGCGGCGCGGCGGCTCGGACCCGGTGGACGCCGAGACCATGTTCCGGATCGGGTCGGTGACCAAGATGCTGACCGCGGCGGCGGTGATGCAGCAGGTGGACGCTGGGACGGTCTTCCTCGACGATGAGGTGACGCAGTACCTGCCCGAGCTCGCCTTCGCGGGCCACTGGCCCGACGAGGCGATGACCGTGGAGCACCTGCTGACCCACGCCACCGGCATCCCGGACCTGGTCTTCGGGCGGATCGGCGACACCGGGCCGGGCGCCCTCTCGGACTGGGCGGCCTCGCTCGCCGAGGTCGGCCTGCACGCGCCGCCTGGGACCTTCTACAACTACTCGAACCCCAACTTCAACCTGGCCGGGCTGGTGGTGGAGCGCGTAACCGGCATCCCCTACCGCGAGTACATGGCGAGCCGGGTCTTCGGCCCCGCCGGCATGACCCGCACCACCTTCGACCCGGCCGCGGTGGCGGCGGACGGCAACGCCGCGTCGGGGCACGACAACACCGCGCCCTCGGGCGAGGTGACGTACTCGCCGGACAGCTACGACAACGGCGTCTACGCAGCCGCCGGCTACGCCTTTTCCACCGCCGGCGACCTGGCGCGGTGGGCGCTGCTGCTGGCGGACGGCGGCGGCGCCGTGCTGTCGCCCCACTCGGCAGCCGCGATGCAGTCGCCCCGGCGCGACGTGGGCCTGCTCCCGGGCATGGCCTACGGCTACGGCGTCTTCGTCGAGCCGTTCTACGACCTCACCGTGCGCCAGCACGGCGGCAACATCTGGGGCTGGGGCGCCTTCCTGCTGTGGCACCCCGAGCGGCGCTTCGCAGTGGCGGTGCTCGCCAACAGCTTCCAGTCGCTGCCCGGCGCGGCCTACTGCATCGCCGACGCGGTTCTCGAGCCCGACCACTCGGTGGTGCCCTCCTACCCCGCCGACCCGGACCGGATCCGGCTCTTCGAGGGCGTCTACGAGGCGGGCCTGGTCGCCCAGGTCGAGCCGCAGCCCTACCCCGTGCTCGGCGAGGTCCTGCGGGACGGCGACGAGCTGCTGCTCATGCTCTGGGACCCCAACTCCCTGTGGTTCGACGTGTGGCCGCTGGAGCACGTCGCCCTCGACCTCTACCTGGCCGACGTCGACGAGGACGGCACGCCCGACCTCGACCTAACCTTCTTGACGAGCGCGAGCACGCCGGAGCGGGTGCGGTGGCTGCGGATGCGGCCGTTGGTGGGCACGCCGCAGGTGGCGCCGCGGTCGGGAAGTCGTCTTCCCTGACCACCGGATGACGGCAATCCGGCTTGCCGGATTGCCGGAATTCCGGTATCCTCGATTCATGAACATGACTCGCATCGGCAAGAAGGGCCAGGTGTCGATCCCCAAGGCGGTGCTCGACCGGCTCGGGATCGAGCCCGAGACGGTCCTGCTCGTCGAGGCCGCCGACGACGGGTCGATCGTGCTGCGGCCGGCCGGCGTCTACCCGGTCGAGCTGTACAGCGACGCCCGGGTCCGCGAGTTCCTCGAGGAGGACCGCCTGACCGACAAGGAAGTGGCCAAGCTGCGCTCGATCCTAGAGAAGTAGGGCGCATCCATGCGCCTGTTCCTCGACGCCAACGTCATCTCCTCGGCTGCGACCTCACCCACCGGTCGGGCCTCGGCGCTGTTCCGTCTCGCCGGCGTCGAGCGCTGCGCCCTCGCGGTGTCCCGCCACGTGGTCGAGGAGGCGCGGCGGAACCTCGTCGTCAAGGCAGAGGACCGCCTGGACAGGCTCGAGGAGCTCCTCGAGCTGGTGGAGGTCGGCCCGGAGGCGCCGCCGGACGTGGTGGCGTGGGCGGCGGGGCGTGGGCTCCCGGCCAACGACGCCCCGGTGCTCGCAGCCGCCGCCGTCGCCCGGGCCGAGCTGCTGGTCACCGGCGACCGGACCCACTTCGGACACCTGTTCGGGGAGGAATGCGGCGGCGTCGTGATCGTGACGGTCGCCTCCGCCCTCGCCCGCCTGCTCGACCTTCCTGCCGATTGACAGCATCGAAGGGCGTCGCCATGCTCGGTCCATGGGCTCGTCGGCCGAGGTGGTGATCTGCGGCGCCGGCATCGCCGGGGTCTCGCTCGCCTACCAGCTCGCCTGCCGGCACGGTCTGGGCCGGGTGGTGCTGGTCGACGAGCGGCCGCCCCTGACCCTGACCTCGGACAAGTCCACCGAGGCCTACCGCAACTGGTGGCCGGGGCCCGACGACGCCATGATCCGGCTCATGAACCGCTCCATCGACCTGCTCGAGGAGCTCGCCGTGGCCTCGGACAACCGCTTCGCCATGAACCGCCGCGGCTATCTGTACTGCACGGCGGACCCGGTCCGGACGCAGGCCTACCGCGAGCAGGGCCTGGCCGCGATGGCGGCCGGCGCCGGCGAGCTGCGGATCCACAGCGGGCGGGAGAGCGACCCCGACTACCGACCCCACGCCGCCTCGGGCTGGCGGGACCAGCCCGGGGGCGCCGACCTGATCCTCGACGACGTGCTGCTCGGCCAGGCCGTCCCGGGCCTCGCGGGCGACGTCTACGCCGCCCTCCACACCCGGCGCTGCGGCTGGCTGTCGGGCCAGCAGCTGGGGATGGAGCAGCTCGAGCGGGCCCGCGCCTCGGGGGTCGAGCTGGTCACCGGACGGGTCGAGGCGGTGGACGTCGTCGGCGGGGCGGTCACCGAGATCCGGGTGGCCGAGCCGGGCGGCACGCGGTGCATCCCGACGGGCCGCTTCGTGAACGCCGCCGGACCCATGCTCCAGCCGGTGGCGCGGCTGCTCGGCCTCGAGCTGCCGGTGTTCTCGGAGCTCCACCTCAAGACGAGCTTCGACGACCACCTCGGAGTGGTTCGCCGGGACGCGCCGCTGCTCATCTGGGAGGACCCCCAGCTCCTCGACTGGCCGGCCGACGAGCGGGCGGAGCTAGCCGCCGACCCCGCCACCCGGTGGCTCACCGAGACCATGCCGGCGGGGGTCCACCTGCGCCCCGAGGGCCGGCGCCACGTGCTCATCCTGTGGCCCTACCACGCCGGGCCCGTGGCCGAGACCTTCCCGCTGAAGATCCCCGAGGAGTACGCCGAGGTCTGCCTGCGGGGCATGACCCGGCTGCTGCCCGGCCTCGCCGCCTACCACGAGAGGATGCCGCAGCCCTTCGTGGACGGCGGCTACTACACCAAGACCCGGGAGAACCGGCCCCTGGCCTGCCCGCTGCCGGTGGCCGGGGCCTTCGTACACGGCGCCCTGTCGGGCTTCGGGATCATGGCCTCGTCGGCCACCGCCGAGCTCGCCGCGGCCCACGTCACCGGCGAGGCGCTGCCGGAGTACGCGCCGGCCTTCCACCTCGACCGCTACTCGGATCCGGCCTACCTCGCCCGGCTCGAGGCCTGGGGCGACGGCGCCCAGCTGTAAGAGCGCTCGGCATCCGCATCGGCGGCGGGCCCGGCTGGTGCCGTCGCGTCAGCCGTACTGACCCGGCAGGTCGAGGGCGATCGCCAGCGCGCGGTCGAGGCGCTCCATGGCGGCGGCGCTGACGGCGCCCCACCTGTCGCCGAGCCGGCCGCGGGTGATGGCGCGGAGCTGCTCGCCGAGGGCGACGGTGTCGTTGCGGAAGCCGCCGTCGGGGGCCGTGATCAGCACCTGGCTCGGGTAGAGCCTCCGCTCGCTGCTCCACGAGGTGCAGGGGACCACGATCACCACCGGCGACGACCGGTTGATGGCGTCCCGGCTGACGATGACCACCGGCCGGGTGCCGGACTGCTCCGAGTCGCGGGTCGGGTCGAGGGCCGCGAGGTAGACCTCGCCCCGCCTCACGAGTCGCCCTCGGCAACGCGCAGCGCCTGCCAGTCGGAGAGCCGGTACTCGTCGGCGATCCTCTCGGCCTCGCGCCGGTACAGCGGATCGTCGGCCATGGCCTCGAAGGCCTCGTCCACGGCCTGGCGCTGGAGACGCTCGAGCTCGCGCCGGACGGCGGTCGCGAGGAACTCGTTGCGGGTCGCGGCGAAGCCCCTCGCGACCGCGGCGTCGACGCCGCGGATGAGATCCGTGGGCAGCGCCACCGTGGTGCGGGTCGTTGGCATCAGTCGAGCCTCCCTCGGGCGCATCACTGGTGATGTCTCAGCTGATGCCGACTCTACCACACTCCGCCGCGCCGTTGACGGGGAATCAGCCGTGGGATCGAGCGGGCATGATCCTCGGCGCTGCCGAAGACTGGCGGGCCCGGAACCTCAGTCGCCCTCCCGGGTGCGGGTGGCCTCGTCAGCGAGGTGGCGGTAGACGAAGCCGGCGGGGCCGACGGCCAGCACGTCGCCGGTGACGAGGGCCCGCGGCCCGTCGATGGTGCGGTCGTTGACCTGGGTGCCGTTCTTGCTGCCGAGGTCGGAGAGGACGGCGCGCCCCGCCGTCAGCTCGAGCCGGGCGTGGCGCCGGGACACCTCGGGGGCGAGGATCTGGACGTCGGCGTCGACGCCGCGTCCGAACACGACCTCGGGCCGGGCGAGGGGGATCTCGTGGGACCCGCACAGCAGCAGGTGCTCGACGGCGGCCGCCGGGACCGTGGTGGCCAGCTGCACCCGAACGCCGGCGACCACGGCCAGCGGCCCGCCGGCCGTCGGCAGGGGCGCTTGCGCCGCCCGCCGGGGCATCGGCCCGTCCCACTCGACCTCGGCCACCAGCCGGTAGCCCCGCTTCGGGATGGTCTCGATGAAGCGCGGCGCCCGGGGATCGTCGCCCAGGGCCTTGCGCAGGACCGCGATGGAGTGGGTCAGGGTCGAGTCGCTGATGTACTCGGTCGCCCACACGGTGTCGACGACGACCTGACGCGGCACGACCTCGCCGGCGCGCGCCGCCAGGCACAGCAGCACCTCCATCGCCTTGGGCTCGAGGTGAAGCTCCGACGCGCCGTCGCCGATCAGGTTGCGCTGGGGCTCCACCAGCCACTTCCCGACGCTGAAGTGCCCCGGGGGCATCGGAGGATCGGTTGGCCGGTCCGGCATCTGTTCCCATTGTACGTCGTTGTCCGCCCGACCGTTGCCTCACTCACCGGGCGCCGGCGCGTCGAGCGGGGTCAGCGGGTCGCCGATCCAGATCGAGTCGGGGAAGGCGTTCTTCATGTCGGTGGCCGGGTTGCCGCAGGGTCGCGCCATCCCGGTCGGAACCGTCCCCTGATCCCGGTAGGCGGCGACGGCGGCGGCCTGGGCCCGTCGCACCAGCTCGCCGACGGTGAGGCCGGGCGCCGCGGCCGCGGTCAGCCACCAGAGGTCCGACGACGAACCGCCGACGACCTCGACCGCCATCAGCGAGCCAACGGCGAGCCGGCTCTGCAGGCCGACCAGCAGGGTGTCCTCGTCGACGTGATCGCGCCGGTCGGGCTTGCCGGTGGAGCAGGCGCTCACGAACCAGAACGCCGGCCGCGGCGGGGCCTGACGCTCCACCAGGTCGCGGCCCCACAGCGCCTGGTTGAAGGGGCTGCCGTCGGGGCTCAGGAAGTCCGGGTGGCCGTGGCCGTGGACCAGCACGAGGTCCGAGCGGTCGGCGACGGCGAGGAAGGCCTCCCGGTCGAGGTGGTAGCCGCTGCCCGGCGCCTCGGGGCCCATGGCCCACCACTGCCGGTCGGCGAGGAGCGCCTGCCAGCGCGCCGCCATCGCGTCGCGGAGGCCGGACCTGCCGCCCAGCAGGCCGAGGACGACGCCGTCGGTGGCGGCGGGGAAGCCGCCGTGCTCGCGCCACAGCCCGACCACGCTCTGGATGGCGAGCAGGTCGCGGACCGGGCTCGTGAGCCGGCCGACCGGGACCTCGGGCTCGCCCCAGGGGTCGCCGTCGAGGTTGCCGTACTCGGCGTCGGCGGCGTACTCGAAGAAGCCGTTGTCGCAGCTGCTGCAGGCGAAGCGCTCGTCGGTGGAGCGGGCGAAGCGGAAAGGGATCCGGTCGCGGTCGGCCGCGATGACCAGCGCCTCGGGCACGCCGCCCGGGACCAGGGCCGGCAGCGCCTCGCGGATCCGGTTCCGGACCACGAGGGTGGCGGCGGTCTCGGAGGCGAGGTCGTCGAGGGCGAAGGGCGGCACCTCGGCGAGCTCGAGGAGCTTCGCGTCGCGTTGGAAGGCCCACAGCACGTGCTCGGGCAGCAGCTCGCCCCGGCGCGCCACCAGCACCACGGGGCGCCCGGCGAGCCGGTTGGCGTAGGCGATCGCCTCGGTGCGGCCGGCCAGGACGACGCGCCCGTCCTGGTCGTGCGAAGCTGGGGCCGTCGCCCCGACCAGGACCGCCGGCGCACCGGGCGCGGGCTCCTCGACGGTGAGCTCGCCGTCGAGGCGCATGGCGATGAGCGCGGCCAGGTCGTCGAGCTCGGCATCGGCGGAGTAGACGGCCGGGCCCGGGCGGCTCCCGCCCGCGATCAACGCCCCGGGGTGGACGGCGCCGTCGGTGTCGAGGCCAACCGGGGTGCCGGCATCGCCGACCCAGACGACGCGCCCGTCGGGCAGGGCGCGGAGGAGCTCGTTGAGGCTTTCGGTCCAGCGCTCGTCGCCGCCGAGGTGGAGCACCACCGGCCGGAAGCCGTCGCCCGCGGTCGCTCCGACCAGGGCCTGCCAGACCTGGAGCTCGGCCATGCCCCGGTCGACCACCCAGACGGTCTCGAAGGGCCGGTCCGGCACGATCCACCGGCCGCCCCGGCGGACCTGGGCCTGGGCCGACGCCGCGACCGCCGCGACGCACGCGGCGGCGGCGAGCCGGGTCCACGGGTGGTGGCGGCGGCCCGCCACCGGCGTTCTCGGTTGGGATGTCGTGGTGCTCATACGCCCACGGTCGGGCGCGGCACCAGCTAAGTAATGAGATAAAGATGGTTAAGATGTGGGGAAGAGGTGAGGATCGGGTGAGGAAGGGGCGGCGCCGCAGCGCCGCCCCCGTGATGGTCGAGTCTGGTCGTCGATCAGGGCGCGACGAGGCTCCAGGCGCCGGTGGTGCCGGACTCGAAGCCGTCGCCGAACATGGGCGGCTCGGCGTCGCAGGTGCCGGGGACCGCGACCTCGGTGATGGCGATGTCGTCCACCCACCAGCCGGCGTAGGTGACGCTGGTGTCGGTGGACAGGCGCCAGCGCAGCAGCACCTCCTGGCCGTCCCAGGCCGCCAGGGAGGCGCTGTACTGGGCCCAGGTCGGCGTACCGCTGCCGGTGAAGTAGGCGCCGGTCGGCAGGTCGCACTCGTCGCTGGTGTTGGTCGACGATCCGGGGTAGTTCACCGGTACCTTGGCCCAGCTCGAGCCGCCGTCGTCGGAGATCTCGACCACGCCCTTGTCCCAGCTGTTCTCGATCTGGTACTTGGACCAGAAGCTGAGGGTCGAGCCGGATCCGAGGAGCAGGCTCGGGGTGGTGAGGGCGGCGCACAGGTGGTTGGTGTAGGTGCCGGTGGCGTAGCCGGCGCCGGTCCTGCCCTGGCCGGCGGCCGCGGTCCACGGCGACTCGGTGGCGAGCTTGGGGTCGCCGGTGTCGCCGGCGTCGTCAGTCCAGGTGCCGATGGTGATGGGGCCGGTGGGGGCGCCACTGACCCGCACCGTGTTGTCCTCGCCCGAGCTGTTACCGGCGTCCGCCGCACGGACGACGTAGCTGACCTCGGTGAAGGAGCTGAGCCCGGTCGTGTCGCTGAAGGAGGTGCCGACGAGGCCGGTGGCGATGCGGTTGGCGGGGCCGGGCACGAAGGCGGGGTCGGTGGAGCGGAAGACGTCGTAGGCCGCGGGGCCCGTGCAGTGGATCTGGGCCGGGCTCCACGCCAGGTCGAGGGTGCAGACGGAGGCCGCCGGGTTGGTCACGGTCTCGAGCCCGGCGAAGGTCGGCGCCTGGGTGCAGGCGCCGGTGGTCTGGGCCTGGGCGCAGTCGGAGCGGTCCGACTCGCAGCCGCCGGTGACGTCGAGGGCGGTCACCACGTAGGCGTAGGCGACCTGGCCCGACACCGGGTCGTCCGCCCACGCGGTGCCGGTCAGCCCGCTGGCCACGAGCTGGTAGTCGGTCTGCGGGCAGGTCCCGATGGCGCGGTAGACGTTGTAGGTGGAGGCCACGGGGCCGGCGGGCGACCAGGCGAGCTCGATGCGGTTGTCGCCGGCGGCGGCCGCGCTGAGACCGGGGGGCTGGCTCGGGGTCTCGCACGGCACCGGCAGCACCGACTCGCAGTTGCTGACCAGTCCGGCGCAGGAGTCGGAGGCCGCCACCGCCTGGACCAGGTAGACATAGGTGATGCCGTTGACCACCTCGGTGTCGACGGAGGAGGTTGCGCCGCTGACCTCGGCGATCCGGGTGAAGCCGGCGTCGCAGCCGATGTCGCTGCGGTACAGCCAGTACCGGGTCGCTCCGGGAACCGCCGTCCAGCTCAGGGTCGCGGAGTTGTTGCCGCCGTCGCCGTCGAGCACCGGGGCGGCGAGGGCGGGGCAGCTCGAGAAGCTCTGGTTGCCGGGATCGCCGGGGTTGCCGCAGGCGATGTTGTGGTCGGCCAGGGCGGCGTAGATGGCCGCGGCGTGGGGCGTGCCGTTGGCGAGGCCGTCGCCATCGTCGTCGAGGGCGAGCATGACCTGGAACAGGTTGGAGCCCGAGCAGCCGTTGGAGCTGGGCCGGCTGCAGCTGTACATGTCGGCGCCCAGGGTGGCGATGCCGCCGTACCACAGGCGATCGGCGAGCAGCCAGGCGCTGCGCAGGTCCATGGAGTGGGGCGGCGCGGTCAGCTTGCGGTTCACGAAATCCCACAGGGCCTGGCTCGAGATGCCGGACTCGCAGTGGTCCTCGAGGTTGCAGGGACCGTAGTACCAGCCGCCGTCGCAGCCGCTCCACACCGTGCCGTAGTTGGCGGCGGTCCACGGCGTCGCGGCCTGGTGGCGCATGTAGTCGATGTCGCGGATGCCGGAGCAGTCGAGGCAGGGATCGCCGTAGCCGCCGCAGGTGCCCGACAGGTAGAAGCCGCCCCCGACGCAGGAGTCCCTCAGGTGCAGCGCGGCCATCCAGTCGGCGTAGGTCTCGACCGGGGTCGAGGCGCCGCCGGAGCCGTCGAAGTCGTCGAGGCTGTGGCCCCACTCGTGGACCGCGACCCCGGGGATCTCGCCCAGGTTCCAGCAGCCCGAGTCGGCGCGGTAGAAGTTCAGGGTGTCGCCCCCCGAGGTGGCGTTGCACCAGGGGCTCTGGTTGGTGTTGACGGTGATGAAGCTGTTCTGCAGCCAGGCGAGGCCCGGCAGCCAGCCCTGGGCGCGCAGGTTGGCGGCGGTCAGGTGATAGTACTGGGTGCGTGCCGAATGGGTGTTGCCGGGGCCGCCGGCGTTGCCCGGCGGGACATCGCAGTCGGTGCCCGGGCCCAGGGAGAAGTCGACGTCGCCGGTGGTGGTGGTGTTGGAGATGGCGCCGCACGAGTCGTTGATGCGGGCGTACTTGCCCTGCAGGGTCGCGGTCGCGGCGTCGCCGGGGAAGAGGCCGCCCGCGTCGGTGTACTGGTGGGGCGCCGGCAGCCCGGTGTCGACGAAGGGGAAGGGCCGGTCGGCCTCCCCGACGTGATTGTCGCCCGGGTAGGCGCCGCCGTGGATCCGGCCGTAGCGGTTACGGTCGACGAAGCGCAGCACCTCGCCGGTGTGAGCGTCCACCAGCGCCTCCCAGGTGCCGACGACGCCCGGGCGGATGAAGTCGTAGCGCCACGCCAGCTTGTAGCTGAGGCCGCCGCCCAGGGGCCCGGTGAAGTCGTCGGGATCAATGCCGACGGGGGTCACCGGCACGAGCAGGAGGCTGCCCCGGTCGAGGATCCGGTCGTCGGCCGAGGCCAGCGGCCCCAGGTAGTCGAGGACCACGGCCCAGCCGGTGTCGCGGTCGATGGTCGGGGTGGTGTCGACGGTGGTCGGCACGACGTTCTCGGTGGCGACCTGGATGAGGTTGCCGCCGTTGATCCGGAAGTACACCGAGGCCCCGTCGACGGGGACCCCGCCGAGCTCGAGGCCGAAGCGCAGCAGGTAGACCGAGCTGCCCACCGCCATGGTCCCTGCCGGGTCGAGCACCAGCTCGGCCGAGGTCACGCCGAGAATGTCGCTGCTGCGGTCGACGAAGGCCCGCGCCAGGCCCTCCACGTGGGCGGCCGGGATACAGGCGGTGTCCCGGCAGCCGGGCACCTCGTCCTGCCAGTCGAGGCCGTTGGCGTGGCCCGGGATGAAGGGGATGGCGCCGCCCGAGATGAGGGACGCGACACCGCGCTTGGTGTCGACGGTGAAGCGCCAGGCGTCGCCGTGCTCGGCCCGGAAGTCGTCCACGGCGGCCGCGCTCGGCAGCGAGCCGCGCAGCTCATCGGCGTCACGGGTCCACTCCACCACCCGCAGCTCGGGGCTGATGAAGACCAGCAGGTCGAGGTCGGATCGGGCCTCCTTCGGCCCGAAGCCGGCGACGAGCGACGCCATCGACACGACGGCGAGGGTGGCTGCGAAGACACGGCGGGCGATTCGGCTCATCGGGCGCTCCTCCATCCGGAAACCTGACAGACGGGGCATTGTAGACCATCCGGTCCGTACCGAACCGTGTGCCGCATCATCGTGGGCGGGGACGCCCGCGCCACAACCCACGCTGCGATCGTCGCTGTCGCGCCGGCGGGGACGCCCGCACCGACATTCCAGCTACGGCTCGCTCCGGCCTCCGTTGTGGTGCGGCGTCTTGCCCGCAGTGCGCCGGGTGGGCGCCGGCTCCGGGCGGGCTACACTGGCGGCGATGCGCGGTTTGGCTTCGATCGTGCTCGCCGCCGCGGCCATGGCGGCCGCCGGCGAGCAGCCCGCCGGCCCCCCGGACGTGCTGCTGGTGACGCTGGACACGACCCGCGCCGATGCGGTCGGCGCTGCCACCCCCGTCCTGGAGGCCCTGGCCGCACGCGGCACCCGATTCACCACCGCCATCGCGCCGGCGCCTCTGACCCTGCCCTCCCACGCCACCCTCCTCACCGCCCTCGACCCACCCGCCCACGGGCTCCGTTCCAACGGTGGCGAGGTGCTGCCGGCGGGCCACCCGACGCTCGCGGAGGCTCTGGGCGAGGGCGGGCGGGCGACCGCGGCGGTGGTCGGCTCGCGCATCCTCGACCGCCGCTTCGGCCTCGCCAGGGGCTTCGACCACTACGACGACCGCATGCAGGCCGAGGTCATCGGCGAGTACGGCTACCCCGAGCGCGACGCCCGCGCGGTGACCGACGCAGCCCTCGCCTGGCTCGCGGGGCCCGGCAGCGAGAGGCCGTTTTTCCTGTGGGTCCACTACTACGACCCCCACGCCCCCTACATCCCGCCGAGCCCCTTCGAGGGCGCGGGCGACCGCGCCGCCTACCTCGGCGAGGTCGCCTTCGTCGACCGCCAGCTGGGACGGCTGCTCGAGGCCCTGCCCCGCGGCCCCGAGGGGACCCTGGTGGTGGTGGCCGGGGATCACGGTGAGGCCCTCGGCGAGCACGGCGAGCGCGGCCACGGCATCTTCCTGTACCGGGCCGCCCTGGAGGTCCCCCTGATCCTGGCCGGCCCGTCGGTGCCCAAGGGGCTGGTGATCGGCGAGCCGGTGGCGCTGCGCCGGGTGGCGCCGGCCGTGCTCCGGCTGGCCGGGCAGCCCGGACACGCCCTCGCCCGGCAGCCCGGGCTGCCCCTCGCCGGCGGCGGGTCGGCGCCCGCCGGCCCCGTCTTCGCCGAGGCCACCCTGCCGCGCACCGCCTACGGTTGGGCGCCTCTCCGAGCGGTGGTGGCCGGCGGGCTCAAGCTCGTCGACGCCCCGCGCCGCGAGCTTTACGACCTGGCCGCCGACCCCGGCGAGGGCCGCAACCTGGCCGCCGACCGGCCCGACGACGTCGATCGGTTGGCTGCCCTCCTCGACGGCTGGTCCGGCGCCGACAACCGCCGGGCCGAGACGCCGGAGCTCGACCCCGACACCCGGGCCGCCCTGCGCAGCCTGGGCTACGTCGGCGACGGCGAGCCGGTCTCCGGCGACGGCCTCGACCCCAAGGACGGCATCGCGATCCTCGACGAGCTCGACGGGGCCACCCGGCAGCTGCGCCGGGGGGAGGTCGAGGTGGCGGCAGCCCGCCTCGCTGCCCTCGTCGAGCACAACCCGGCCAACGGCGTGCTCCAGACCCGCTACGGCGAGGCGCTCCTGGCGGCTGGCGACGGCGACGGCGCCGTCGCCGCCTACCGGGCCGCGGTGGCGCTGCGCCCGCACTCGGCGTTCGCGCACCGCAACCTCGGCGAGGCCCTGCTGGCTCTCGGCCGCGCCGACGAGGCGCGGCGGGCCTTCCAGGAGACCGTCGCCCTCGACCCGCGATCGGCACCGGGCTGGCTGCGCCTCGCCGAGCTGGCGCCGGCTGGGGAGCGGACCGCGTTGCTGCGGCGGGCGGTGGCGGCCGGCACCGACAGCGCCACGATCTGGCTGCGCCTCGCGGAGGCCGAGCTCGGGTCGGATCCGGCGGCCGCCTTCGGCTCGTGTCGGGCCGCTTCCGAGCTCGCACCGGGCTCCGCCGAAGCGGCCCTGTGCCTGGGCCGCGCCCACCTGGCCCTGGGCGAGCCCGGGCGTGCGGCGCCCCACCTGCGGCGGGCTTCGGTGCTCGGCCGCGGCACCGCCGTCGAGGACGAGGCCGAGCGGCTGCTCGGCGAGCTCAGTCCGCGGCGGGAGAGTGCCCCGGGCGGAGGCGATCGATGACCGAGGCCGACACCCACCAGAGATTCCAGTCGCCGGGCCCGGCCTCGCCCGGCAGCGGCCGCTGGGAGATGAAGTAGAGCCAGGCGCCGTCCGCCGTGATGAAGGGCTCGAGGTCGGAGTGCTCGCCCGAGAAGGCCGCGAAGGCCGGCGCCGACCAGCCGTCGTCGCCGAGGCGGCGGGTGACGAGGAAGCCCCGGCCCTGCTCGAAGAGGGAGTAGACGAAGGGCCCGGCGCGAGCCGGGCCTGGTCGTTTCGCTGCGATTCGTCCGACGAATCGCCGCTACTCGTCCTCGTCCTCGTCCTCGCGGGAGGCGGCGGCGATGATCTTCTCCTGCAGCTGCTTGGGCACCTCGGCGTAGTGGCTGAACTCCATGTGGAAGTCGCCGCGGCCGCCGGTGATGGAGCGCAGGGTGGGCGCGTAGGTGAGCAGCTCGGCCAGGGGCGCCTGGGCCTTGACCGTGGTCGTGCCGTCCTCGGAGTCCATGCCCTGGACCCGGCCGCGGCGCGAGTTGAGGTCGCCCATGACGTCGCCCATGGCGTCCTCGGGGGTGAAGACCTCGATCTGCATGATCGGCTCGAGCAGGGTCGGGTTGCACTTCGCGGCGCAGGACTTGAAGGCCTTGCGGCCGGCGATTTTGAAGGCCATCTCCGACGAGTCGACCGAGTGCTCCTTGCCGTCGAGGAGCAGCACCTTGAAGTCGACCATGGGGTAGCCGGCGAGGACGCCGCGCTCGGCGGCCTCCTGGATGCCCTTGTCCACCGCCGGGCGGTAGCCCTGGGAGATCGAGCCGCCGAAGATCTTGTCGACGAACTCGTAGCCCTCGCCGGGGTTGGGCTCCATCATGATCTTGCACTCGGCGAACTGGCCCGAGCCGCCGGTCTGCTTCTTGTGGCGGGTGGTGACCTCAGCCGAGGCCGAGATGGTCTCGCGGTAGGGCACCTTGGGCTGGTGGAGCATGACGTCGACCTTGTAGCGCTTCTTGAGCCGGCCCACCACCACCTCGACGTGGAGCTGGCCGGTGCCCGAGATCAGGAGCTCCTTGGTCTGGGGGTCGCGGCCCACCTTGATGGTCGGGTCCTCGTCCCGGATCTTGGCCAGGGCCGCGGCGAGCTTGTCCTCGTCGCCCTTGGACTTGGGCTCGAGGGCGAAGCTGATGGCGGCCTCGGGGATGGCGACCGGCTCGAACACGATGTCGTTCTTGGCCGCGCACAGGCTGTCGCCGGTGTGGGTGTCCTTGAGCTTGGGGACCGCGCCGATGTCGCCGGGGGCCAGCTCCGAGACGTGCTCGAGCTCCTTGCCCTGGAGAATCGCCAGGGCGCCGAGCCGCTCGGGGTTGCGGCTGACCGGGTTGGCGACGTTGGCGTCGGTGGCGACCCCGCCCGAGAACACCCTCATGATGGTGATCCGGCCGGTGTAGGGGTCGGAGATGGTCTTGAAGACGTAGGCCGCGAACGGGCCCTCGGCCGACGCCGAGACCTCGGAGGCCTCGCCGTTGACGGTGACCTTCATGGGTCGCCAGTCCGGCGACGGCACCAGGTCGACCAGGGCGTCCATGACCGGCTGGACACCGATGTTCTTGCCGCCGGACAGGGCGAAGACCGGAAACAGCGAGCGCGACGCGACGGCCTTCTTGAGGCCGCGGACGAAGGTCTCGTGGTCGAGCTCGCCGGCCTCAAGGTAGGCCTCCATGAGGGCCTCGTCCTGCTCGGCCACCATCTCCATGAGAGCCTCGCGGGCGGTGGCGACCTCGTCGGCCAGATCGCCCGGGATGTCGGCTTCGGTCGGGGCGCCGCTGTCGTCGTCGGGCCAGGTGTAGGCCTTGCCGGAGATCAGGTCGACCACCCCGGCGAAGCTCGACTCCTCGCCGATCGGCACCTGCACCGGGGTCACCCCGCGGCCGTACTTCTTCTCCAGCGACTCGAGGGTGCGGGCGAAGGACGCCCGGTCGCGGTCCATGAGGTTGACCCCGAACAGCACCGGCAGGCCGTAGCCCGCCGCCACCTTCCACATCTTGTCGGTCTGGACCTCGGGCCCGGCGACCGCCGAGATCAGCAGCAGGGTGGCATCGGCGACCCGAAGCCCCTGGACGGCGTCGGTGGTGTAGATCGAGTACCCGGGAGTGTCGATGAGGTTGACCTTGGCGCCGCGGTGGGCGAAGTGGGCGACCGCGGTGTTGATGGTGATCTTGCGCTCCTGCTCGTCCTCGTCGAAGTCGGTGACGGTGTTGCCGTCGTCGACCTTGAGCAGTCGGTTGACCGTGCCGCTGTCGAACAGCAGGGCCGAGACCAGCGAGGTCTTGCCGGTGTGGGAGTGGCCGGTCACGGCGACGTTGCGGATCTGTTCTGTCGAGAACGTGGTGCTCATCGATGCTCCTCCGGGCGTGGACTGGGAATCAGGGGGTCGTCTCTCCGAGGTCGATGTCGGCGCCGGTCAGCAGGCGGTAGGCCTCGCGATAGCGCTCCAGGGTTCCAGCCACCACCTCCGCCGGCAGGGTCGGCGCCGGCGGCTCCTTGTCCCAGCCGCTACCAACCAGCCAATCGCGCACGAACTGCTTGTCGAAGGAGGGCTGGCCGCCACCCGGACGGTACTGGTCGGCGGGCCAGAAGCGGGAGGAGTCCGGGGTCAGAGCCTCGTCCATCCAGACCACGGCGCCGTCGCCGGAGAGCCCGAACTCGAACTTGGTGTCGGCGATGATGATGCCGCGCTCCAGCGCGTAGGCGGCCGCCCGACGGTAGAGCTCGAGGGTCAGGTGGCGGAGCTGCTCGGCGAGCTCGGGACCGATGATGCCGGTCATCCGGTCGAAGCTGATGTTCTCGTCGTGGCCTTCGGTCGCCTTGGTGGCGGGGGTGAAGATGGGCTCCGGCAGCCGGTCGGACTCGACCAGGCCGGCCGGCAGCTCGATGCCGCAGACCCGCCCCGACTCCCGGTACTCCTTCCACCCCGAGCCGGAGATGTAACCGCGCGCCACGCACTCCACCGGGATCGGCTCGAGGCGCCTGGCCTGCACGCTGCGGCCGGCGAGCTCGGGGTGGTGGCGGTAGGGCTCGGGGAAGTCCGCCAGCTCGGTGGCGACGAGGTGGTTGGCCACCAGGTCCTCGAAGTGGCGGAACCAGAAGGTGGAGAGCCGGGTCAGGATGACGCCGCGGCCCGGGATGCCCGGCGACAGCACCGAGTCGAAGGCGCTGATGCGGTCGGTGGCGACCAGGACCAGGGTGTCGCCGTGGGCGTAGATGTCCCGGACCTTGCCGCGGCTCACCAGCTCACCGTCGGGGATGGCGGTGGTGAGCAGGGCGTCCGTCATCTCAGGCTTCCTTGCCGCTGATGGCCGCCTCGGCCTGCCGGGCCATGCGGGACTTGTACCGCGCCGCGGTGTTGCGGTGCAGCACGCCCTTGCGCCAGCCCACGTCGATCACCGAAAAGGTGGCCGGGAGCAGCTTCTTGATCTCGTCCGCGTCGCCGTCGCTGATGGCGGCCCGCATGAGGCGCATCTGGCGGCGGACCCGGGAGCGCACCGAACGGTTGCGCATGCGGCGCTCGAGGGACTGCCGGTGGCGCTTGCGCGCCTGCTTCCTGGTGCTCTTCATCGTCATGTCACACACTCCCACCTGCGATGCCGCTCGGTGCGGCGTCGGGTCGCATATATTAGCGGATGTTCCGCGTTTGCGCCAGTGGAGGCTCCGGCAGTCACGACGGCCTCGCGGCGAGGCCGTCGTGACTGCCGGAGAATGGGTTTCCCGTCCTGCGCTTCGCGCCGCGTTATCGGATCGTCAAACCGAGGGAGCGGAGGCGCTCGCGGGCGAGGTCGGCCTCGCGGGTTCCGGGGTACTCGTAGACCACGTACTGGAGGTGGACCACGCCCTGGGCCTGGTCATTCATCTTGAGGTAGAGCAGCCCCTTCTTGAGCTGGGCCGCGGCCGCCTTGTCCGAGGTCGGGTAGTCCTCGAGGACCTTGGAGAAGATGCCCAGGGCCTCCTCGGTCTCGCCCTGGGCGTCGGTGCACTCGCCGATCCAGTACAGGGCGTTGTCCGACAGCTCGGTGTCGGGCCAGCGCTCCAGGTAGTCCCGGAAGCCCTGCTCCGAGAGGTCGTAGTTGCCCCGCATGTAGTCCTCGTAGGCCGAGCGGTAGAGCTCCTCGGGCGACGACGCGGCGCCGGCGGCTGCACCCGCTGCGCCGGGACCGGGCCCGGCACCCGGCTCGCCGGGCTCGGCGCCCGGCCCCGCCGACACCGGCGGCAGGATGGCACCGGTGCCGATCCTGGCACGCGACGCGGCCAGCTCCTGGGAGATGTCCTGGAGCTTGCCGGTGGTCAGATCGAGGCTGGCGCCGAGGGCCTCGATCTGCTCCTGGAGCCGCTTGACCTCGGCGGCGAGGTCGGCGTTGGAGCGCACCGACTGAGCGCTGAGCTCCTGCATCCGGGACTCCATTGCCTGGAGGTCCCTCTTGTCGAGGCTGTTGGCCTGGAGCTGCTGGATCTCGCGCTGGACGTCGGTGATCTCGCGGTGCAGCAGGACCATGTCCTCCGACCCCGTGGAGCAGGCCGCGAGGGCGAGGCCGGCCGCGACGACGGCGAGGCGACGGAGCTGCATGGTGGCCTCCCGGATCCTCATCTGCCCGTGATCACGAAGTGGGCCCGGCGGTTGAGTCGCCAGGCCTCCTCGGTGCTGCCGAGGGCGAAGGGTCGCTCCTCGCCGTACGAGATGGTGCGGATGCGCTCGGGACCGATCCCCAGCGAGATCAGGTACTCGCGCACCGCGTTGGCGCGGCGCTCACCGAGGGCGAGGTTGTACTCGCGGGTGTTGCGCTCGTCGCAGTGGCCCTCGACGAGGATCTCGACCGACGGGAACTCGAGCAGCCAGTTGGAGTTGGTGGCCAGGGCGGCGCGCGCCTCCGGGCTCAGGTCGTAGCGGTCGGTGGCGAAGAAGACGTCCTCCAGGTAGCCGCGGGCGTTGAGGATCGCCAGGTCCTCGGGCAGCTCGGAGGTGACCCGCTCGGTGGACAGGGTCTCGGTCACCGGCTCGCTGACCTCCTCCTCCACCACCCCGCGGTCCCGAGAGCTCAGATCGGCCTCGGGAGTGGGAGTCGGCGGCGGCGCCTGGGCCTTGGGGCCGCTGGCGCAGGCCACCATCGACAGCACGACCACGACGGCGATTCCAACGGTGAGAAACCGGGATGCGAGTTGCATGGTGTCCTCCTTGGTCGCTTCACTGTAGCCGGGTTTCGGGCCCCGGTCCACACCCTGGGACCGGCTCCTCTGAGGGTGTGACCCGGCTCACCCGCCGGAGTTCCCACGGGCGGTCTCGGGCTCGTCCACGAGGCCGCCCCGGGGCCGGCGCAGGTCCCCCGCGCGGTGGCGCTTGCCCAGGTGGTCGTAGACCACGATGGAGCCCGCCACCGCCAGGTTGAGGCAGGGCACGAGGCCCCACTGGGGGATCTCGACCACCAGCGCCGCCGCCTCGACCAGCTCCGGCGGCAGCCCGCCGAGCTCGGCTCCGAGCAGGAAGCACGGCCGCGGCGGGTAGACGGCCTCGAACAGGGGGGTGGCGCCTTCGGCGAGCTCCACCGCCACCAGGTCCCAGCGACGCTCGGCGAGGTGGGCGCGCAGCGCCCCGGGGTCGGCCGGCAGCTGGACGATGCGGGTGTAGAGCTCGGCGGTGCGCGCCGCCTCCACGTTCCAATCCCGCTCCCCGAGCAGGATCACCTCCTCGGCCGCTGCGGCGTGGGCGGTTCGCACCAGGGTGCCCACGTTGTGCTCCTTGGAGATCTCCCACGCCGCCACCGCGAAGGGCCGCAGGCCGCGCCGGTACTCGGCGAGCCGGCGCGCCCGGCGGGCCTCCCTCCGGGCCGCCGCGTACTCGTCCTTGGTCGTCATCGCCCGCATCATACAAGCGCCGGCAACGGTCGCAGGGCCGAGGCAGCAGTCTCGAAATACGAAATCCCGCAGCTGCGGGATTTCGTGGCGGCGGGTATGCCCGCCCGGACCTTTGCAGTGGGTCTCGCGGCTGTGAGGTCCGTTCAACAACCCGCGGTCCCGGAGGACACCTCCAATATGGGGCGGCCCCGGCGCGCCTGTCAAGGGCGGTCGCGGCAGAGGGCGGCGCGGGCGGCCTCGAGGGTCGTGGGGTCGAAGGCGTCGGGCAGGAGGCCGGCCACGGTGGCGGTCCGCCGATCACCGTCGGGGTTCGCCAGGACCACGTCGAGATTGCCGAACTCGGCCAGAACCTGGCGGCAGGCGCCGCAGGGCGAGGCGGGCGGCGCCGACGGGGTCACCACCGCGATCGCCACCAGGTCGCGGCATCCCGCCGCCACCGCCGCGGCCACCGCGTGGCGCTCGGCGCAGACCCCGAGGCCGTACGAGGCGTTCTCGACGTTGCAGCCTGTGAACATCCGGCCGTCGGCGGCCAGCACCGCCGCGCCCACCCGGTAGCCCGAGTAGGGCGCATAGGCGTTGTCGCGCACCGCCACCGCGGCCTCGATCAGGCGATCGCTGTCGTGCTCGTCCATCACCCTCAGTCTAACCCCTCCGCTCGGTCGAAAAGGGGACGGCCGCCCGGAGGCGGCCGCTGCGACGTCATGGACCGGACGCCCGGCGTCACTGCCGGCGGGAGCCCGACGAGGACCCGCTCGACGAGGCCGAGGAGCTCGGGGGGGACGAGGGACTCGGGCTCGAGCGGACCGATCCCGACGACCGGACACCGGACGAGCCGGTGGCGCGGGACGGGGCCCGCGACGACGGTGCCGAGACCGACGATCTCCCGGTCGGTGCGCTCCGGATGGAGGAGGGGGAGCGCACGTACGGAGATCCGGTTGCCAAGGACCGGCTCGGGCGCGACGGCGAGGTGCGGGGGACGATGACCGGTCTCGACGAGCCTCGTGACAGGCTCGAAGGACCACCGCCGACGCGCGGCGACACCGGTTGTCGCACAGAGGGGGACGAGGTGCTGCGAGGGGTCGACGGGGCGGCCACGCTCGGCGGCGCCCCGCTCGGGGTGGTGGTCGTCGGACGACCGCTGCGCCGGATGAGCGGGCTCACCCGGGCGTCGACGGGCGTCCGGGCCGAGCTGGAGCCGTCGCTCGCGCTGCGGCCCGGGAGGTAGAGGTTGGGCTGGTCGCGACGGTCGGAGTCGGCGGGCGCGGAGCGGCTGAAGGGCGAGCCGGGGCCGGCCGACAGCACCGGCTGGCGCGATCCGGCTCCGGCAGCGCCGCCGGCAGCCGTCGACCGCGGCTCGGAGCCGGGCCGCGAGGCAACCACCGACTGTGCCGACGAGCGGCTGAGCTCACCGAGGGTGCTGGGCTGGACCAGGCGCGCGATCTCGGACTCGTCGAGGGAGGGGTCGCGGGCCATGACCCGGGTGATGTCGCGGCCGGTCCGGGCGGCGACGCCGCTGAAGGTGCGGGACAGCTCGTCCGACACCCGCGCCGCGGACGGCGCCCGGGTGGTCAGGGGGCCGGTGACGACGACCCCGGTGGCATCGCCCTGCTCGGGCAGGACGCGGTCGCCCGGCCGGACCAGGCGCGACAGGTGGTCACTGGCGAAGTCCTCGGTGGCGACCACGTTCCAGCCTTCCGGGTCCATCTCGGACACCCGGACGCGGCCAGTGAAGTCGGCGGCGGGGATGGTGCCGCCGGCCCCCGGGGTCACGCGGCGGGCGGCGCCGGAGTCGCCGGCGTCGGCGCGCACGCGGGCATCCGGGACGTGGCGGCGGGTTGTGCCGTCGCCGGGGGGAGCGGCGCCACGGGGCGGCACGACGTTGCCTCGGGGCGGCCTCGGCGACCCCGGGCCCGGCGGCACGGGATGCGGCCCCCACCACCATCCGGGGTGCCTTCCCCATGCCCAGAAAGAGATACAGCCGTGGGGCGCCCAGCCGACCCAGCCCGGCCACCAGCTCCAGGTCACCCAGGCCGGGCTCCACACCGGGCCCCAGCTCCAGACCCAGCCGAAGCCGGGAGCGATGAACCAGGAGCCGTAGTGTGAGGGCAGCCAGCCCCACGGTTCGAAGGAGATCCAGGACCAGCCGGTGGGGGTCCAGTGCCAGCGGCCGGCGGAGAAGGGGCGCCAGTCGGGGCCCACCGAGGGCTGCCAGGCCCAGCTCGAGGTGGCGTCGACGTAGACCCAGGCGCCGTAGCTGTCGAGGGCGGCTGCCTCGCGGGCGAAGCGCGGGTCGACGTGCTCGGAGCTCTCGCCGGCGTAGATCTGGCGCCGCTGCTCGACCCAGCGGGCGAAGTCGTCGCCCCAGGTGAGGTGCGGCTCGACGCCGGCGACCTGCCCGGAGCTCACCTCGGCGGCGGTCGAGGGCTCGACCAGGATGCCGCCGGCGGTGGTGGCCGCCTCGGCCAGGCCCTCCCAGACCTCGACCCGGAGCCCGCCGGAGCGCAGCTTCTCGAGGCGGTAGAGGCCCGGCTCGGCGAGGTAGACGGTGGCGGAGGAGCTGTCCAGGCGCAGCGGCTCGGCGCCGAGCACGTGCTCGGGCACCTGGACCAGGACGGTGCCGTCGACCAGGAACAGCACGGTCCGGTCGCCGCCGACGTCGCGGCTGAAGGCGACCGCGTCCAGGCTCACCGTGGTGTACTGGTCGAGCCACAGGATCGAGCCGTCGGCGAGCACCACCTCCATCCGGGCCTCGCGGGCGGTGTCCACCCGGTCGCCCACCACCAGGGGCATGTTGATGATGGCCTCGATGGTGTCGTCGTCGCTGGCGGGCTGGACGGTGGCGTAGCGCTCCAGGTAGGAGATGTAGCTCAGCGAGGTCAGATCGTCCCCTTCAGAGGCCATCACGGACCCCGCGGCCATAAGGATCAATGCTGCCGTCGTGAGCGTTCTCATCGTCGTACCTCCCGGTCGCCCGAGTTAATTGCAATGTTCATGCCAACGGACGTCGGCAACCACGGTCCGGGATCCGGTCGTCGCCGCCGGCAGCGCGTCACCGCCTTCGGCGGGCGTCAGCTCTCCTGGAGGATCTCGTTGACGGCCTCGAGGAACTGGCCCGGCGGCAGGAAGCCGTTGATCCGGCCGCGCTCCTCGCCGCCGGGCGACAGCACCAGCACCGTGGGCAGGCTCTCGACGCCGTGCTCGTCGGACAGATCCTTGCCCGCGCCGTCCACGTCCAGGGACAGGGGCACCATCGAGCCCGCGATCAGGGACACGACCTGGGCGTCGCGGTAGGTGGTGGTCTCGAGCTTCTTGCACCACACGCACCAGTCGGCCTCGAAGGTGACCAGCACCGGCTTGCCCTCGTTCTGGGCACGGCTGAATGCGCTGTCCCAGCTGGCCTCCCAGTCGAGCTTGACCGACCCGTGGGCCGAGACCGACTCGATCACCGGAGTGTCGGAGGCGTCGTCGGACGGTACCTGGCCGCACGCCGCCAGGGCGAGCGCCAGGGCGAGGGCTGATCCGGTGAGCTTGAAGGCGGGTCGACGTCCGTTCATGAGACCTCCTGTGGGCGGCGGCAGTGTATCACCATTCGGCGATACAGTATGCGCGACGCCGACAGGGCGTTACCCGGCGGGCCCGGTCGGCTTGCGCGCCGACTGCCGAGGTGCCATGATCCGCCCATGCCGCGGAGCACGATCTCCCTGTTCCACCGGATCGAGAAGGCCCTCGAGACCATCGCCCTGGCCTCCACCCCGCTGGAGACCATCCGCGACACCGCCGAGTTCCTGGCCGCCAACTTCGCCGACGACCTGGGCATCCGGGGCGGCCGGATCTACGTCCACTCCAACGGCAGCTACGAGCTGGTCGGCGGCTTCGGCGACGTCACCAGCCCGCCCATCGGGCTGCGGGTGTGGCGCTCCTACGCCCCCTTCGAGCAGATGCTCGACGTCGGCCTGGTGGTGATGGACCGCGACGACGAGCGCCTCGACCAGCACCTGGAGCGCGAGCTCGGCACCCGCGACTGCTTCGCCGCGATCGCGGTGGCCGACGGCCAGTACGTGCTGTCCTTCGACGTCGACCGCCCGGGCCACGACGACGAGGAGCTCCACGGCACCCTCAACATCATCCGTCTCGCCATCAACCAGAAGCTCCGGGAGGAGCGGGTCATGGCGATCGTGGAGGAGTCGCGGCAGATCCAGAACTCGATCCTGCCCCGCCACCTGCCCCGGCCCGGCGACTTCGAGATCGCCGCCCGGAGCATCCCGGCCGAGGTCGTCGGCGGCGACTTCTACGACGTCATCGTCATCGACGACGAGGTCTTCACGGTCGTGATCGCCGACGCCACCGGCCACGGCCTGCCGGCGGCGCTGCAGGTGCGCGACGTCTTCACCGGCCTGCGCATGGGGCTGTCCCGGGACTACAAGCTGTCGCGCACGCTGCACCGCCTCAACAACATCATCCACCGCAGCCGGCTGGCGACCAAGTTCGTGTCGCTGGTTCTCGTGGAGATCGACCTCAAGGGAAGCCTGATCTACTGCAACGCCGGCCACCCGCGGCCGGTGCTCATGCGCGCCGACGGATCGGTGGCCCGCCTCGACCAGGGCGGCCCGATCCTCGGCCCGGTGCCCAACGCGTCGTACGGCATCGGTATTCAGTGCATGGGCCCGGGCGACTGCCTGATCCTGTACACCGACGGTGTCATCGAGGCGGTGGACGACACCGGCGAGGAGTACGGCGCCGAACGACTCATCCACGCCGCTCGGACGGTCCGCCACCGGGACCCGTCGGCCATCGTGGACCGCATCTGCACCGACCTCGCGGAGTTCTCGCAGCGCAGCCCCGGGGAGGACGACCAGACGGTGGTGGTGGTCAAGCGGCGGCTCTCCGAGCCCGAGGAGGCCCCGGCATGACCGAGTTCGGCCCGAGCGCGTTCTTCGACCTGGCGGGCTTCCCCCACCGCGACCTGTTCGCCGACGGCGAGCCGGTGTGGGCGGCCCTGGGCGATCGCCTGAGGGCCTACCTGGAGGCCTGGGCCGACTGGACGGTCGCCGGGGAGCTGCCGCCGGGGGTCCACGTTCTGGGCGACCGCGTTTTCATGGCCCGGGGCTTCTCGGTGGAGCCGGGGGCGGTGATCGTCGGCCCGGCCATCATCGGCGCCGGGGTCACCATCCGGACCGGCGCCTACGTGCGCGAGCACGTCATCCTCGGCGACGGCGCCCTGGTCGGCGCCCACAGCGAGGTCAAGGGCTCGGTCCTGCTGCCCGGGGCCAAGGCCCCGCACCAGGCCTACGTCGGCGACTCGATCCTCGGCCGCGACGTCAACCTGGGGGCCGGCACCATCTGCTCCAACGTCAAGAACGTCGGCCGCGAGGTCACCTTCCGCGCCGGCGGCGAGGTCGTCCACACCGGCCTGCGGAAGTTTGGGGCGGTCCTCGGCGACGAGGTCAAGACCGGCTGCAACACGGTCCTCAACCCCGGCGTGCTCATGGGACCGGGCTCGGTCACCTACCCCAACGCGAGCCTGCGCGGCGGCTACTACCCCGCCGGCACCCTGGTCAAGGTCCGGCAGGACCAGCGCATCGTCGAGATGGACCGCCTCCGGCGCTGAGCCGCGACCGCAGACGAGCTCTCACCGCGAAGACGCGAAGATCGCTAAGGCATCTCATCGGTCGAATGAACCCGAGGCATTGCGATGGCTTCGCGTTCTCCGCGTCGTTGCGGTTGGGCCCTCGGCCGCTACCGGGCGCCCCGGCCGTCGCCGCCGCGCCCCTCGGCGGCGAGGGCGGCGGCCTCCGCGGCGGTGGGGGAGGGATTGAGGCGCTCGTCGGCCACCTCGAGGGCGAGGGTGTCGGGCATGGGCTCGCCGGGCTTGGGCTCGTAGAAGGGCAGCTGGAAGGGCCAGGGCAGGTCCTGCAGGGCCACCTCCTGCTCCCGGCACGGCTCGGTGGGCTCGGTGCCGTCGAGGAAGGCCTCGAGGATGACCGTGGACTGGTGGCCGCAGGGCGGCACCGCGCGCTCGCCGGTGTGCCAGTCCACGGGGGTGAAGACGACCCCGGCCGGGACCGGGAAGTCCTCGGCGCGGGCCGTCTCGTCGAGGGTCTCCAGGTAGCCCGCCATGAAGGCGTTCCAGATCGGCTGCGCCGCTTTGGCGCCGGTCATCCTCTTGGCGATCGGCTCCTTGAGGTCGCGGCCGACCCAGACCCCGACGGTGATCCTCGGCGAGAAGCCGACGAACCAGGCGTCGGAGTAGTTGTCCGTGGTGCCGGTCTTGCCCGCCAGCTCGGCGTCGAGGGAGCGCGCCGACATGCCGGTGCCGCGCTCGACGACCCCCTTCAGGACGTGCAGGCCGAGGTAGGTGACGGGGGCCGGCATGATCGGCTCGATGTGCGGGCGGGTCCGCTCCAGGGGCCGCCCGTCGCGGTCGTAGACCTCGGCGATGTAGTAGGGCGTCGGCAGCTCGCCGAGGTTGGCGATGGCCGCGTACGCCCGCACCAGGTCGACGAGCCGGACCCCGAGGGATCCCAGGGCCAGGGACGGGTAGGGGTGGAGCTCGGTGGAGATCCCGAAGCGGCGCGCGGTCTCCACGACCTGCTCGGAGCCGACCATCTGCTGGAGCTTGACCGCCGACGCGTTGTAGCTCAGCTCGAGGGCCCGGCGCAGGGTGGTGATGCCGTAGTAGACGTTGTAGTAGTTCTTGGGGCAGTAGGTGAGCTCGCCGGAGCCGTCGGGCAGCAGGAACGGCCCGTCGAAGACGGTGTCCGCCGGCGAGTAGCCCTGCTGGAAGGCGGTCAGGTAGACGAAGGGCTTGAAGGCCGAGCCGCACTGCAGGCTCGACTGCACCGCCCGGTTGAACTCGGAGCGGGCGAAGTCGAAGCCGCCGACCACCGCGAGCAGGGCGCCGGTGCGGTTGTCCATGGCGACCAGGGCGCCCTCCACCTCCGGCTCCTGGAGCAGCGCCACCGGGATCACCGCCTCGGGCTCCGGCGGGATCTCCTCGGGCAGGCGGACGAGGACCAGGTCGCCGACGTCGAGCAGCCGGCTCATCGAGGCGGCGCCGGTCCAGGACACGCCCTCCATGTCGAGCCGCGCCCGACGGTCGCCGACCGCGAGCCGGGCCTCCCTCCGGTCGACCTCCAGCACCACCGCGTGCACCATCCGGCCCGCCTCGAGCTCGAGCTGGCGCCACGACGGGTGCTCGTACTCCTCGGCGCTCGCCAGCTCGCCGCCTTCGAGGACGTTGGGCGGCGGCCGGAAGCCGATGTAGGTCATCTCGAGCTCGACCAGGCCGTCGCGCACGACCCGCTCGGCCAGCCGCTGCAGCTCGGGGTCCATGGTCAGGTGGACGTCGAGACCGCCGGTGTACAAGGTGCCGGTGGTGTAGCGCTGCTCGATCTCCTTGCGCGCCATCTCCAGGAAGTAGGCGCCGCTTTCGACCCGCTCGCGGTGAAGGTCGACGCCCAGGGGCTGGGCGATCGCCTCGGCGTGGGCCTCGCGGTCGATGAAGTCGAGCTCGAGCATCCGATCGAGCACCTTGTTCCGCCGGGCGAGGGTGTTGTCGGGCCGCTTGATGGGGTTGTAGAGGTTGTTGGCGCTCGGAATCATGCCCGCCAGCATCGCCGCCTCGGCGAGGGTCAGCTCCGCCGCCGGCTTGTCGAAGTAGAGCCGGGCCGCCGCCTCGACGCCGTAAGCGTTCTGGCCGAAGAAGACCTGGTTGGCGTACATGGTCAGGATCTGGTCCTTGGAGTAGCGCTTCTCGATGTCGATGGCGAGCAGCGCCTCCTTGGCCTTGCGGCTGATGGTCCGCTCGCGCTCGAGGAAGAGGTTGAGGGCCAGCTGCTGGGTCAGGGTCGAGGCGCCGCCCCGGGAGCCGATGCGCCGGTCGCGGAGGCTGTACCAGGCCGCCCGCAGGATCGCCTGGGGGTCGACCCCGCCGTGCTCGTAGAACTCCGCGTCCTCGATGGCGACGATGGCCTTCTTGAGGTGGTCCGGGATCTCCTCGGGCGCCAGCTCCACCCGCTGCTCCAGGGCCCAGGTGGCGACCGGGCTGCCGTCGCCGGCGAAGACGTGGGTGGCGGAGGCCGGGCGGAAGGTGGCCAGGCTGTCCACCTGGGGCACGTGGAGGAATTGGGCGACCACCCAGCCCGCCAGGGCTCCCAGCAGCACCCCGGCCGCGGCCGCGACCCCGACGAAGGCAAGCACGCGAAGGACCTTCTCGCGCATGGCGACAGGGTAGCAGAGGAATCGTGGCCTCACCGTGGCCGTCGGGGGGCGATCCCGGTGCGTCGGAGCCGGTCCCGGACCCGGATCAGCGGTCAGGGACAGCGGCAGCGGCAGCGGCAGCGGCAGCGGCAGCGGCAGCGGCAGCGGCAGCGGCAGCGGCAGCGGCAGCGGCAGCGGCAGCGAACAGTCGCCCATGCCGCTGCGGCCGTCAACCTCTCCCTCTCCCCCTCCGTCTCCTTTTCCCGTGCGATGGCGTTGGGCCCGTCGGGAGAGGGAGTCGGAGAGAAAAAGGAAGAGGTTCCGGGCCCTGCACCGGCTTCAGGTCAGGGGCCCGGACACGGACTCGGACCCGCGCTGGTCGCGGCGTGGTTCCCTTCGAAACGGAGCCGGAGCCGGACCCGAAGCCGGCCTGCAGGCTCACGGGCGCTCCATCGGGCGTCGGACGGTACCAGGTCGGACGGTGCCAGGTACGGTGTGAAGGAGTTTGTCAAGTCGCGGCAGGTTGTGGGGGGCGGTGGTGATCAGGGCACGACCACGCTCCAGGCCGAAGTCGTACCCGACTCGAAGCCGTCGCGGAGGATGAAGTAGCCGGATCCCAGGTGGACCTCGACGGTGTAGCCCTCGGTGGTGACGGTGGCGACACAGATCAGGATCTCCGCCACAGGGTCGTCGAAGCACTCGCCGGGCAGCCACATGGCGCCGGCGTCGGCGCCGTTGGCGGGATTCTCCAGGTCCACCAGCCACGCCGGCTCCGGCCTCGACGGGTTCACCTCGTGGAGGATGACGGCGAAGCCCGGGAGGTTGCCATCGTAGTCGACCCGGTCGCGGACCTCGATGGTGTAGTAGCGCGAGCTGCCCGGGATCGGGACCTTGACGAGGTGCAGGTTCGCGGTCCCGGCCAGGGTCAGGTGGTCGATGGTGAAGAGGTGGCTGCCGGGCGACGTGACCTCGGCCCGACGGCTCGGGGCGATCCAGCCGAGCCAGTCCTTGTGGGTGGCGATGGTGTGCTTGCCGAGGGTGCCGTAGGTGCCGTGGCCCACCGCCCAGCCCCAGGTGTCGCTCATGACGTCCCAGGGGTTGTCGTAGGGGCTGCCGTCGTTGTCGGCGTTGTTGGAGTGGGGCAGGCCGAAGGCGTGGCCCATCTCGTGGGCGATGACTCCGACGTTCTGCCAGCCCCACGGCGGCTCCCAGGTGACGCCGCCCCAGCCGCCCCAGGCGTAGGGCCCGAAGGTGTCGTTGAACATCAGGTTGACGCCTTCGAAGTCGTTGGGGTTCACCGAGCCCGCGGCGACGCCGGTGCAGTCGTTGTACAGGGCGGTCAGCATCGCGGTCCAGTTGCCGCCGGCGCTCAGGTCCTCGTAGTACTCCTGGGTGTGGGGCAGGGTGAACCAGCCCACCGCGGTCGACCCCACGAGGTCGATCAGGTCGTAGGACTGGCGCCGCCAGTGGTGGTCCAGCCCCGGCCAGCTGCTCGCGTACATGTTGAGGAAGTAGGTCAGATCGGCGGGCTCGTTGGGCTTGTTCGAGAACTTGCACAGGATCGACGCGTAGGGGTGCGAGCCGACCACGACCTCCGGCCCGTCGGGCCGAGGGCCGGCCGCGCGCACCGCCTCGGGGACGACCGTCGCGCCGTCGGGCAACGGCCGGCCGTCACCGACCAGGATGCGGACCCGCCGACCGGCGGCCGCCGCAGGTCCACCGAGGCCGGCAACCCAGCCGTCGCCGGGCCCACCGAGATTGAGCAGCGAGCCGTCGTCTCGGCGCACGGCGGCGGCGACCGGCGACGGAAGGTCCCCCGGAGCGGCCGGCGTCGACCACGCGAGCAGCAGGGTACCCTCGACCCAGACAGTCCCCGGAGGAGTGTCCAGGGCCGAGGCTGAGGCGACCGCGAAGGCGATCAGGATAACGGCGAGGACAGGGACATTGCTCCCGAAACGACGCATCTGTCACTCCTTGGACGACCTGCCCTCCGATCTCAGGCTAGCCGGCGCGACGCCGCCGGGCGGTGACGTGTGTCATCCTTGGGCATGCACGAGATCGTGGTCGGGCTCGGCGCGAACCTGGGCGACCCGCCGTCGGCCTTCGCCGTCGCTCTGGCCGGGCTCGCCCGGGAGGGCCGGGTGGTGGCGGTGTCGCGGCTGTGGCGGACCCGGCCGGTGGGGCCGGCCCA
>DATHSO010000165.1:0-25520 GCA_035464095.1 Candidatus Methylomirabilota bacterium
GCGCGGTGCGCGAAGCGCACCAGCAACCGGACCCGGACCGGGACCCGGACGCGGTTGCTGATCGCTGCTGCTGGTTGCTGACGCTGGTCGCTGCCATCGGGAACGGGATCGGGATCGACCCGATCCGGGGTTCGGCGCTGCCGAGTGCCGCAGCGCCCGTGAGGGCGGGTGGAAAACCCGCCCCTACGATGCGAAACCGGCAACGACTCGGCGAACCCGCGAGCCACGCGTAGGGGAGGGTTTTACACCCTCCCCCCGGCTCGGGCGTCGTGACGCCCGGGCCGGACTCGGACCGGGACCCGGCATGGTCACCTGCGGGTGGTTCTGAGGACACGCGGAGCCGATGGCCCGGAAGGCCGGGGCCACCAATCCCGGACCGCCCTTGCTATTTAAGAAGATTCTTATATAATCATATAACGAAGAATGCGCCCGGCACGGGCGCCAGGAGGAGGCAGATCGTGAACGTCCCCATCGCCGTCGTCATCGGGTTCGTCGTCGGAGTGGTCCTTACCGCCGTCGCGGTCGTCCTCGTCATGCGCTCGTCAATGATCGTGCCCGAGCGCAGCTCCAAGTCCTTCGAGGCCACCTGCGAAGCCATCGAGAAGGTCGTCCCGGGTGCGGAAGGCTGGAGCTTTCCCATGGAGAGCCTCGACATGGGCGCCAAGCTCGCCGCGAAGAACGCCATGCCCGACAACCTCAAGCGGATCCGCCTGTACTTCATGTGCAACCCGCAGGTCGCCAAGGTCGTGCTCGGGGCCAACCCGAAGCTGTCGGCCATCATGCCCTGCTCGTGGTCGGTCTACGAGCTCGCGGACGGCTCGGTCTGGGTGGCGCACATGAACATCGGGATGATGGCGAAGATGATGGGCGGGGTGGTCGGCAGCTCCATGGGCGAGGTCGCCGCCACCGACGAGCGCTTCCTCGAGGCGGTGCTGCACTAGGTCTCTTGTCCGCCGCCCCGGGACCGCGTTACCCTCGTGACAGAACCACGGAGGAGGTCGTCATGGACGAGAGGCGATCGGGGCAGGATCGGCGAAGAGGCCGCGACCGGCGCTCGGGCGCCGACCGCCGGGTCACTGAGGACCGGGCCTGGCCCGCCGACAAGGAGCGCCGCAGCGGCGACGACCGGCGCGGGGGCGAGCGCCGCTCAGGCGACGACCGCCGAGGCCCGGGCGACTGACGGCGGGCTACCGCGTCAGCGGCCGGTAGGTGACCCGGTGCGGCCGGTCGGCCTCGTCGCCGAGGCGGCGGCGGCGGTCGGCGAGGTAGTCCGAGTAGGGCCCCGGGAACCACTCGACGTGGGAGTCGTTCTCGAAGGCCAGCATGTGGGTCGCGACCCGGTCCAGGAACCAGCGGTCGTGGGAGATCACCAGCGCCGTGCCGGCGAAGGCGAGCAGCGCCTCCTCGAGGGCGCGCAGGGTGTTGACGTCGAGGTCGTTGGTGGGCTCGTCGAGGAGCAGGACGTTGGCGCCCTCCTTGAGCATCCGCGCCAGGTGGACCCGGTTGCGCTCGCCGCCCGACAGCTGCTTGACCGGCTTCTGCTGGTCCGAGCCGGTGAAGTTGAAGCGGCCCACGTAGGCACGTGAGTTGACCTCGGCGCGGCCGAGCCAGATCGAGTCCGAGCCCTCGGAGATGACCTCCCAGACGCTCTTCTCGGGGTCGAGGGTCGACCGGCTCTGGTCGACGTAACCGAGCTTGACGGTGTCGCCGAGGCGCAGTTTGCCGGCGTCGGGCTCCTGAGAGCCGGTGATGAGCTCGAACAGGGTCGTCTTGCCGGCGCCGTTGCCGCCGATGATGCCGACGATGGCCCCCGGCGGCACCGAGAAGCTCAGGTCGTCGAACAGCAGGCGGTCGCCGTGGCCCTTGGCGAGGCCTGAGGCCTCGATGACCACGTCGCCGAGGCGCGGGCCGGGCGGGATGAAGATCTCGAGCTCGCGAACCATCTGCTCCGGCTCCTGGGAGAGCAGCTCCTGGTAGGCGCTGACGCGGGCCTTGCCCTTGGCGTGGCGGGCGCGCGGCGCCATCCGGATCCACTCGAGCTCCCGCTCCAGGGTCTTCTGGCGCCGGCCCTCGCTCCTCTCCTCCTGGCGCAGCCGCTCCTCCTTCTGCTCGAGCCAAGACGAGTAGTTGCCCTTCCAGGGGATGCCGTGGCCGCGGTCGAGCTCGAGGATCCAGCCGGCCACGTTGTCGAGGAAGTAGCGGTCGTGGGTGACCGCGATGACGGTGCCGGGGTAGTCGGCCAGGTGGCGCTCGAGCCAGGCCACCGACAGGGCGTCGAGGTGGTTGGTGGGCTCGTCCAGCAGCAGGATGTCGGGCTGCCGGATGAGCAGACGGCACAGGGCGACCCGGCGCCGCTCGCCACCCGACAGCACGTCGACCACGGTGTCCGGCGGCGGGCAGCGCAGGGCGTCCATGGCGAGCTCGAGGCGCGAGTCGAGCTCCCAGGCGCCGACCGCCTCGATCTTCTCCTGGACCTCGGCCTGGCGGTCGAGCACCCGCTGCATTTCGTCGTCGTCCATGGGCTCGGCGAAGCGCTCGGCCAGGGCGTCGTACTCGGCGAGCAGGGCCTTGGCCTCGGCGGCGCCCTCCTCGACGACCTGGAGCACGGTCCTGCCGGCCTCGAGCTCCGGCTCCTGGTCGAGCATCCCCACCGTGTAGCCGGGCGAGCGCACGACCTCGCCGTTGGACGGCTCCTCGGTCCCGGCCATGATCCGAAGCAGGGTCGACTTGCCGGCGCCGTTGAGGCCGAGCACCCCGATCTTGGCGCCGTAGAAGAAGCCCAGCGAGATGTCCCGCAGCACCTCCTTCTGCCCGTGCCGCTTCGACACCCGCACCATCGAGAAGATCACTTTCTGGTCTTCGTTTGCCATCGCCAACCCATTCCCGCGTCCGCGTCCGCGTCCGCGTCCGTGCCCGATCTCGCGTCCGAGATTCTTGCACGAACCCCCTGGCCGTCAACCCGATTCCCCGCGTCCGAGCTCGCGCCTCCGAGACCCTCGTTGGAGGGCCGGCGGCTCGCCGGCCCATGGGCGGGCCCGCCCGGAAGTCCGGGTTGGTTTCGCGTCACGGTCATGGCGACTGCTGCCGCAGCGATCGGGCGGCGCCGGCGGGCCGCCGGCGCTACAATCCGGACGCGGACGCGGACGCGGGCACGGACGCGGGAAAACGCACCCGTGCTACCATCCCCCCGGATGTTGACGTCGACCGCTGTGTCTGTCGCCTGAGGGGCGCTCCCGCCGCGGGCCATGGCCCTCGCCGGTGAGGCCCCGTCCGTTCCCGACCCCATCCCACTCCTCGAGGGGGCGCGCTGCGGCGTGCCCGGAACGGCTGGAGACAGACCATGAGCCTGAACGACTACGGCTGGTGCGACCGAGTCGACGCACTGTTCGACCCCTTTCGTGACCTGGAGCTGGTCCCCGCCCGGGTGGGCCGCGTCGACCGCGGCGCGGTGCTGGTCCACACCGACGTCGCGACCCTGCCCGCAGTGGTGCCCGGCGCCCTCGACGACGCCGGCGAGGACGGGCCGCCGGCGGTGGGTGACTGGGTCGCCCTCGCGTTCGATGGCGGCACCGCTGTCGTGCGCGCCGTCCTGCCGAGGACCGGCGTCCTGAGCCGGCGCCGGCCGGGCGCCGCCGACCGCGCCCAGGCGGTGGCCGCCAACGTCGACCTGGTGCTGGTCACCGAGTCGGTGGAGCGTGGCCCCAACCCGAGGCGCATCGAGCGCGCATCGGCGCTCGCCTGGGACGCCGGCGCGACCCCGGTGGTGGTGGTCACCAAGGCCGACCTGGCGGACGACCTGGAAGCTTCGCTCCGCACCGCGCAGCAGGGCGCGCCTTTCGCCGACGTGCTGCCGGTGTCGGCCGTCGCCTCGGAGGGGCTCGAGGCCCTGCGGCGGCACCTGGCGCCGGGCACGACCGGGGTCCTCCTGGGCCCGTCGGGGGTCGGCAAGTCGACGCTGATCAACCGGCTGCTCGGCGAGGAGCGGCTGGCGGTGTCGGCGGTGCGCACCGCCGACCTCAACGGCCGCCACACGACGACCCGGCGCGAGCTCGTGCCGCTGCCGGGCGGCGGCTGCCTCATCGACACCCCGGGGGTGCGCGAGCTCGGGCTGTGGCTGAGCGCGGAGGCGGTCGACACGGCCTTTCCCGAGATCGACGAGGCCGCCGAGGGCTGCCGCTTCCGGGACTGCCGCCACGTCGCGGAGCCGGGCTGCGCGGTGCTGGCCGCGGTCGAGGCGGGCCGGATCGACCCGGCGCGCCTCGTCGGCTACCACCGCCTCCGCCTGGAGGCCGAGCGCCTCGAAGAGCGGCTCGACCCCGCCCGCCGCCACGAGCTCCGGGCCCGCGAGCGCGGCTTCGGCCGGATGGTGAAGCAGGTCAAGAAGCTCAAGGGCATCTGAACGCGCAACCGTTAGAATGCCCCCGATGGGCCAGCTCGGACCGGTGAGAGTGCTGCTGACCAAGGCAGGGGTCGCCCTGGCGACCGTCATCCTCGGCACCCTCGCGGTGTCGATGGGCCTCGTGTCGCAGCGCGGCGCGGCGCGCATCGTCCACCTGTGGGGCCGGATCCTGCTGCTGCTGATCGGCGTCCGGGTGACGGTTCAGGGGCTGGATCGACTCGACCTGGGCCGCCGCTACGTGGTCATGGCCAACCACGAGTCGAGCCTCGACATCCCGGCGCTGCTGACCGCCCTGCCGGCGGTCCTCGAGGTCCGCTTCCTGGCCCGAAAGGACCTCTTCGGTGTGCCGTTCCTGGGCTGGGCCATGACCAGCGCGGGCTTCGTTCCCGTCGACCGGGACGACCGCAGCACCGCGCCGGCGATGCTGTCGCGGACCCTGGACGAGGTCCGCCGCGGCGGCTCGCCGCTGGTCTTCCCGGAGCAGACCTTCACCCCGGACGGCCGGCTGCTGCCCTTCGCCCGCGGCGGCTTCCTGGTGGCACTCAAGGCTCGGCTGCCGATCCTGCCGGTGGGGCTCGAGGGCCCGCGGCTGGTGATGCCGCCGGGCGAGGGCGTGGTGCGGCCGCGGCCGGTCACGGTCCGGATCGGGGCGCCCATCGCGACCGCCGAGCTCCGCGTCTCGGGGCTTCGCGACCTCATGGCCCGGACCCGCGCCGACATCGATCAGCTGCGCGGGCCTGCCGGCCACCTCCGGGACGAGGACTGAGCGCGGTCAGAACTGGCCGGTGGAGAGCAGCACCAGGGTGCAGGCCTCGAGGGTCGGGATGCCGCGTCCGGCGAGGGCCGCCTGGAGCTCGGCGTTCTCGGCGCCGGGGTTGAAGATGACCCGCCCGGGCGCCAAGGCGACAATGGCGTCGGCGAGCGCGGACGACACCTTGGGCGACACGTAGACCGTGAGGGTGTCCACCGCTCCTTCGACCCGGTCGAGGCTCGGGACGACCTCGATGCCGTCGATGCGCTCGAGCGCCGGGTGCACAGGGACCACCTCGTGGCCGTGCTCGCGCAGGCGGTTGACCGCCTTGTTGGAGTAGCGCTCGGGGTTGTCGCTGGCGCCCAGCACCACCACCCGCTGTTTCGCGTCGCTCATGCTTCGACCTCCCGGCCGTCAGGATAGCGCGGTTCGGGCGTCAGGGCACCGCGACGGACCAGGCGCCGGTGGTTCCCGACTCGACGCCGTCGGCGAACAGGGGTGTGTCGGGTTCGACGGCGCCGATGTCGGGCGCAGCGCCGGCGTAGCCGTCGTTGATGCTCGGGGTGACGAGACCGCGGTCGAACAGCTGGCTGCCCGGCTGCGGCGTGAAGTCGCCCTCCGCCGGGTCGGCGAGCAGGCTACAATGACCCCATGCGATCCACCCGGGAGCAGATCCGCACCGCCCTCGCCTCGGCATACCCGCTGACGGTGCTCGTGAGCATGGAGGAGGAGCGCCTGGAGCGCCTGCTCGAGCGTTACGCGGACACCGCCAAGCCCCAGCCGCTGCCGTTCACGATCTGGAACTGCGTCGACGGTTTCGTGGCCAACGGTCCCGAGGGCATGAACGACCCCATGGAGGCCCTCGCCTGGGTCGGCAGCGAGGCGCCCCGCGGCCTCTACCTGTTCAAGGACCTCGGCGAGTTCCTGGAGGACCGGCGTCTGCTGCGCCGGCTGCGCGATACCGCCATGAAGATCCGCAACACCGGCCGCTTCCTGTTCATCCTCAAGCAGAACGCGGACCTGCCGGACGCCCTCAAGCAGCTCACCTACGTGGTGGTGTCCCTGTTCCCCGACGACTCGGAGATCGAGAGCCTGGTGGCGTCGACCATGGCCGGCCGCGGCATCAACGGCGGCGACGTCGACCGGCTGGTGACCTCGCTCAAGGGCATGTCCCTGACCGAGGGCGAGCACCTGCTGCGCCGCCTGCTCGACCGGCACAAGAACCTCAGCGAGGACTTCTTCCGCGAGGTGCTGTCCGAGAAGGAGCAGGTGTCGCGCAAGGAGGGCATTCTCGAGTTCGTGCCGCCGGACGAGTCCATCGCCAGGCTCGGCGGCCTCGACCAGCTCAAGGAGTGGGTCCGGGAGCGCAGCAGCCTGTTCCTGCCCGAGGCGCGCAAGCAGAGTCTGCCGGTGCCCCGGGGGGTGCTGCTCATGGGCATCTCGGGCTGCGGCAAGAGCCTCGCGGTCAAGATCATCGCCCGGGAGTGGAAGCTGCCCCTGTTCCGGCTCGACATGAACCTGGTGTTCGCCGGCGTCCACGGCTCGGCGGAGTGGGTCTTCCACCGAGCCCTCGAGGCGGTGGAGGCAGTGGCGCCGGCGGTGCTGTGGATCGACGAGATCGAGATGGGTATCGCCGGCTACGCGGACGGCCAGACCGGCTCCTTGACCCGGATCTTCTCGACCTTCCTCACCTGGATGCAGGAGCACCGGGGCGACGTCTTCGTGGCCGCCACCGCCAACCGCATCCACCTGCTCCCGGCCGAGATCCTGCGCAAGGGCCGATTCGACCAGGTCTTCTTCGTCGACCTGCCCAACGACGAGGAGCGCAAGGAGATCCTGTCGATCCACATGGAGCGCAACCGCATCGACCCCGCCGCCTACGATCTCATCCTGCTGTCGTCGGCGACCAGGGCCTGGAACGGTGCCGAGATCGAGCAGGCGGTGGCCTCGGCCCGGATCACCGCCCACGCCCGAGGCGCCAAGGTCTCCCAGAACGATCTCCTGGCCTCCTTCGGCAAGATCATCCCGCTGTCCCGCACCATGGATGAGCAGCTCAAGCAGATCCGATCGTGGGCGCGGACGCGGGCCCTACCGGCGACCCGCGAGATCCGGCCCGAGATGTAGGGGCGGGGCGGGCATGACCGGCGAGCCCGACGGCACTGCCGCCGACCGCGAGTGGCTGATCAACCAGATCGCCCACGCCCTGCGCAACCCGATCTTCGCCGCCTCGGTGCAGGCCGAGTCGCTGCTGCTGAGGGCCGCCGACCCCGAGGCGGTGACCCGAACCACCGAGGCCCTGCGCGGCCAGCTCGACCGGCTGGCGGTGAGCATCGACGAGATGCTCCTCTACGGCCGGCCGGTCCGGGCGGCGATCGGGCCGGTGGCGGTCGACGAGCTGCTGGCATCGCTGGCCGAGCGCTATCGCGCCGGGATCCGGGAGGAGCCCGCGGCGGTCGCGGTCGAGGTCGACCGGGGGCTCGTCGCGCGCTGGGACCGCGACGCCGTGGCGGTGATCCTGGAGCGGCTTCTCGACAATGCCGTCCAGCACACCGGCGCGCCGCACGAGGTTCGGCTGTCGGCGCGGCGCTGCGGTTCGGGGCAGGTCGAGCTCGCGGTGGCCGACGGCGGCAGCGGGATCCCACCGGAGCTCCTGGACCGGGTGACCCTGCCGTTCTTCCCGCAGCACAGCGGCCGGCCGGGGCTCGGGCTCGCCATCGTCGACAAGTTCGTCCGCTTCCTCGGGGGTCGCGTGGAGATCGAGTCGCGACCGGGCGCGGGCACCGTCGTTCGCTGCATCCTGCCCGAGTCCGCCGACGGCGCCGCGGTCTGATGCCGCCGCGAGCGCCCCGGGGCTTCGGGTCCGCAATGACGCGGGCCGGTTTGGAGCGCCAGGCATCCCTGCCTGGCGTCACGGTCGCAGCGGCTCGCGGCGCGCTTCCAATCCTCGGCGGGTGCGACGGCAGGCTGGGAAGCCTGCCGCTCCAATCGCGGCACGCCGGCACGCGGTGCGGCTTGGAGCGCCAGGCATCCCTGCCTGGCGACACGAGCTGTGCGGAGTCGTCGGTCCGTGAGCGGTGACCCATGACCCGCCCGCAGGGGACCCGCCTGCTGGTGATGCCGCAGCACCAGGGCCTGCGCCTCGACCAGTTCATGGCCGCCGCGACCTCGATGTCCCGGCGGGCCGCACGCGGGCTGATCGGCGACGGTGCGGTGGCTCGCAACGGCCAGCCGACCCGGGTGCTCGGCCGCCAGGTGGACTGGGGCGACGTGGTCGACGTGGCGCGGCCGCCGGAGGAGCTCGGTGTGCCGCCGCGGCCCGAGCTGCCCCGGCTCGAGATCCTGCACGAGGACCGTTGGCTGGTGGCGGTGGCGAAACCCGCGGGGGTGCTCTCCCAACCCGCCGCCGAGCCGTCGCCGGAGCTCTCCCTCGACCAGCTCGCGGTGCTGAGCCTGGCGCTGAGGGACGGCGCCCGGGCCTACCTGCAGCTGGTTCACCGCCTCGACCGCAGCACCTCGGGGGTCACCCTGTTCGCGAGCAACCCCCAGGCCCACGCGCCCCTCGCCCGGGCGTGGCGCGGCGGCGAGGTCGAGCGCCGCTACCTGGCCGTCGTCGAGGGCGCCCCGGCCGAACAGGTCACCCTCGTCGACCGCGCCATCGGACGCGATCCCGGCCACGACTGGCGCTTCCGGGTCGACCCGGCGGGCCGCGCGGCGCGCACCGAGGTGCGGCGGGTGGCGCTCCTCGAAGGCGGGCTGGCCGTCGTCGAGTGCCGGCTCGAAACCGGCCGCACCCACCAGGTGAGGGTCCACCTGGCCGATCTCGGCCACCCCGTGCTCGGCGACCGGCTGTACGGCTCCCGGCGCGCCGACGAGGCGCCGAGGCCCCTCCTCCACGCGGCGTCGCTGGTCCTGCCCCACCCGCGGGACGGCGCCCGCCTCGAGCTCGTCGCCCCGATACCGCAGGACATGATCGGGTACGTGCGGTCATGAGTGCGATGTGACGCTTGATTTTTCGACCCTCGAGTGCGAATTCACCAACGACGCCGAAATCCATGGAGGAGCTTCGGAATTCACACTCGAGGGCCGAAAAATCAGATTGCAGCGATCATCGCGGCCACGTTGACTGCTCGGTATAATGGGTGCTTGTCATGGCTTCGCCGAACCGCTCCGGACTGATCATGCTGGCGAGCGCCTCGCCGCGCCGGCGGGAGCTCCTCGAGCTGCTCGGGGCGCGCTTCGAGGTCGAGCCGGCCGCCGACGAGGAGGTCCCGCAGCCCGGTGAGGCCCCGGCCGCCTACGCCGTCCGGGCGGCGCGGGCGAAGGCCCGGCAGGTGGCCGGCGCCCGACCGCGATCGCCGGTGCTCGCCGCCGACACGGTGGTGGAGATCGACGGCGCCGTCCTCGGCAAGCCGCGCTCGACCGGTGAGGTTCGGGCTATGCTCCGCCTCCTATCGGGCCGCACCCACCAGGTGCACACCGCCCTGGCCCTGCGCTTCCAGGGCCGCAGCACGAGCCTGCTCGACACCGCGAAGGTGCGCTTCGTGAAGCTGGAGCCGGCTGTCCTCGAGTGGTACGTGGCCACCGGCGAGCCCATGGACAAGGCCGGCGCCTACGCCGTGCAAGGCGCCGGTGGGGTGCTGGTGTCGGGGGTGGAGGGCTCGCCCCACACGGTCATCGGCCTGCCGGTCCACCGCCTTCCCGAGCTGTTCGCCGCCGTCGGGCTCAATTTCTGGGATTGTCTCTAAGTTCTTAATTCTAAATTCTAAATTCTTAATTCTTAATTTTGAATTGTGAACGATGAGCTCCGGGCCCTGGGTGGGCGGGGGAAATTCATAATTCATAATTCATAATTCATAATTGAGAATTGAGAATTGAGAATTGACTGACGGCGGCCGCAGGCCGCCGTCAGTCGCCGTACTTGATCGGCTCGCCCAGCTCCTTGAGGGAGAAGCGGCTGAAGATGTGGTGGCCGTTGAAGTCGAGGACCCGCACATCCTCGTGCTGCTCCAGATCGGCGGCGATGACCTCGAAGGGGACGCCGTAGATTCGGCGCACCGTCTCGACCGGGACCTCGTAGGCGAGGAACTTGACGATTCCCTTGTGTCGGAGCTTGTCCACCAGGTGAGAGTCGACGATGTCGTCGTGGGTGGTCAGGATCAGGATCGGCCCGGTCCCGGAGAAGATGATGTAAGCCTTCATGGTCGGTCCTCCGCGGGATTACCGGCCATTATACGTCACGGAGGGTCATGGCGGCAGCGGTCCGCGGTCTGTGTCAGTGCTCGTACAGGGTCGGGTGGCCGAGCTCGTCGAAGCTGAAGCTCGAGAAGATGTGCGGGCCGTTGAAGTCGAGGATCCGCACCGGCCGCCCGCGCTCGATGTCGGAAGCCACGACCTCGAACGGCACCCCGTAGAGCTCGTGGACCCTGTCGACGGGCACCTCGTAGGCGATGAACTTCTCGATGCCGCGCCGTTGGAAGCACTCGAGCATGGTGTCCTCGGTGACGGAGGAGCACCGGGTTAGAGCGAGGATCGGACCGGTTTCCGTCAGAACCAGATACGACCTCATGGTGGCCTCCTTTCCGAGAGTCGTGGTCCTTCTACGGGTAATGTGGGTTCCGGGACCCGCCCGCGTCAACCCGGACCGGATCACAAATCGAAGATTTACCGCAGCTTGACGCCCCGACCGCCGTCGGCTGTGACCCGCGACCGCCCGCCCGGGAGGTTGAGCGCCAGGCATCCCTGCCTGGCGTCACGCCGGCTCCAATCGTGCAACGTGGCAGGGCGGCTCAGGCTTGGAGCGCCAGGCATCCCTGCCTGGCGTCACGGGCGCGGCCGTCGGCTGCCCGCATCCGGTTGTCAAGGCGCGTGACGGCAGGCTGGGAAGCCTGCCGCTCCAATCGCGGCGCGCCTCAGTCCTCGAAGGCGGCGGCGAGGCCCTCGACCACGGCTCGGGCGAAGCCGTCCCGCCACTCCCGCTTCAGCATGAGCTCGCGGTCCTCGGGATTGGCCAGGTTGCAGCACTCCACCAGCACGGCGTTCTGGGCTGCGGTGTAGCGCAGCACCGCAGGCACCCAGCCACGGCGGCCGCGCAGCACCCGATCGCGCACCGGCTCGTTGGGGTGCACGGCGATGCCGTTGCGGTCGAGGCTCTCGACCAGGCTCTCGGCGAGGTGGCGCGACGACGCCTCGACCCGGGCCTTGAAGTCGTCGCCGAGCCGGATGGTGGGGTGGGCCCGGTACTCGGCGAAGGCGCGGATGTCGCTGCGCCCCACCGTGTACGGCCTGGTCGGGCGCAGATACCGCGACGGCACGTAGACCATGGCGCCGCGCACGCTGGGGTGCAGCGAGTCCGCGTGGACCGACAGGAAGACAGTCTTCGAGCGCGGCACGTCGCGGCCGATGCGGTTGAGGATGATGTCGTTGGTCAGGTAGTAGCGCAGGTGGACGCCGAGGGTGGCGTCGGAGATCTCGTAGGGCGGCCGGGTCAGGATCACCCGGCCCCGCCGCTGCTCGAGGAGGTCGCGGTCGAGGACCCGGTAGCCGATGTGGGTGTCCTCGGTGGTGGTCCACACGGTGGCGCGGGTGTGCTGCTCGAGGTGGTGCTTGATGCGGCACATGATGTCGTAGACGTAGGTGGCCTCCCAGACGCCGCCGATGCTGGCCCCGCTGTCGGCGCCGCCGTGGCCGGCGTCGAGCACCACGTGGACGCCCCTCAGGTCGACGGCGCGCACCACCTCGAGGAAGCCGGCGAGCTCGCGCCGTTGGGCCTCGAAGGTGAGGCGGCGCGGGTCGTCGGCGGGCAGGTAGCGGGGCAGCAGAAGGTCGAGGGGGATCTTGATCGGGTAGCCGATGGGGATCGAGGTGACGTCGGCGATGCCCGAACGTTGGGCGATCTCCATGGCGGTCTCGTTGACCTGCGTGGCGAGCAGCTGGCCGGTGAAGCGGACCACCACCGCCGAGTACAGGGCCTCGCCGTGGCGCAGGCGGTACAGCGCGTACTCGCCTTGGGCGTCCCGGCCGAACTCGAGGGGGCCGCTGCCGACCCCCGGCAGGGGAGACGGTTCGACGGTGCGCGGGGCGGCGATCACCACCGCGGTGGGCTCGGGCGTCGGGGTCGGGGCCGGCGCGACGGCACGGAAGGCGGCCAGCAGCCGCGACTCGGGAACGAGCACCCGCTGCCCGCGGGCCGGTCTCGGGTCGGCGATGGCGGGGTTGGCCCGGCGCAGGCTGTCGGCGTTCGCGTCGCTGCCGGTGAACAGGGCGGCGAGCCAGTCCCAGGTCTCCTCGACGCCGTCGGTGAAGGGGTCGAGCACCTCGTGCTCCCAGCCCTCGCCAGTGCGCCGGTCGAGGGGGAAGAGACGGCGGACCACCGCGAGCCGGAGCTCGCCCGAGAGCAGCTCCACCGGCACCGCGACCCGCCGGTCGAGGCGGACCGAAACCAAGCCCGGGTTTACGGCGCGCAGGGCGCCGGCGGTGTCGTCGCGGCCGGTGGTGCGCCGGGCGATGGTGATCCAGCCGTCGCCGCGACGGGGCTGGACGAGGAGCACGGGGGTCGCGTCCATGTCCCAGCGCAGGGTGCCGTGGGGCTCGAAGGCGATCTCGAGGCGGGTCGGCGGGCCTCCCAGGGACGGGGCCGTTGCTGCCACCAGCGCGAGCAGGGTCAGCACGGCTGCCACGGATCGCCTGAGGGGGGTGGCGGGTCCTGATCGCCTCGCGCCGTGATCGCCCGCCAGTCTTTCGATCAATCCGTGCCCCGTCCCATGCAGCACCCCATATAATCCGAGGTGACGAGATGGTAGCACGCCGCCCAGGACCAGCCGATGCCGGCGTCACCGAGGCGTCCCTCGACGACCTGCCGGTGGCGGTGATCCAGGTCGATGCCGCCGCCGACCGCATTCTCCGGGCCAACGCCGCCGCTGCCCGCCTCGTGGCCTGCACGTCGGCCGACCTCGAGGCGACGCCCCTGAGCCGCGCCCTGGTGGGCGACGACGCCCGCGCGGAGCTGAGGATCGGCGACCGGGCAGCGCCGGTGCTGGTGGTCCGGCCCGAGCGGCGCGGCGACCGGGGCGGCCCCGCCTGCCTGGTCCTGCTCGACCGCCTCGGTCTCACCCTCGCGACCATGGGTCCGGGCGAGCTTCGCGACGTGGCGGACACGATGCGGCGCGAGCTGGACACCCTCCGCAGCGGCCAGGAGCGGCTGGTCTCGGTCTGGGCCCACGAGCTCAAGACGCCGCTCACCGTGGTCCAGAGCTACCTCGAGATCCTGACCAACGACCTCGACGACGGCCTCTCGGAGGAGCAGCTGTCGTTCCTCCAGATCACCAAGCAGAGCGTGGTGCGGCTGCGCCGGCTGGTCCTCGACCTGGTCGACCTCATCGGGTTTCGAAGCGGCCATCTGAGCATCGAGCCGGCCACGGTGGACGTGGCCGAGCTGCTCGAAACGATCACCGGCGAGCTGGCGCCCCTCGCGAGCTCGGCGGGCATCGAGCTCGTCCACGAGCGGCCGGCGGTCCGCCTCGCCATCCGGGCCGACGGCGACCGGGTCGGCCAGATCCTGCGAAACCTCCTCGACAACGCCATGAAGTTCACCGCCGAGGGCGGCCGGGTCACCGTCCGCACCCGGGTCGAGCGGGAGTGGGTCATCATCGACGTCGAGGACACCGGCATCGGGATCCCCACCGGCGATCTCGAGCGGATCTTCGAGGAGTTCGTGCAGCTCGAGCGGGAGGCGCCGCGACGTCGGCAGCGCGGCTCCGGGATCGGCCTCGCCATCAGCCGGCGCATCGCCGAGGCCCACGGCGGCACCATCGAGGTCGCAAGCGAGCCCGGCAAGGGCTCGGTGTTCTCGGTGCGGTTGCCGCGCGAGCACGAGTCGACCGGGGTCGACTGAGGCCGATCCCGGTCAATTCTCAATTCTCAATTTTCAATTATGAATTATGAATTATGAATGGCGCACGATGCAACGGGCAGTCACCAATTAAGAATTAAGAATTAAGAACTAAGAATTAAGAATTCCGCCCGCGTCCTGCCGGTGAATCCGGATGCGGTTTTCGGAGCAGGTTGTACTTGAAAATGCAGACGAGTGCTCGCATCCCGTCTCGCCATCCGATCTTCTTTCCCTCTTCGTAGGTGCGGCCGAAGTAGGAGATCGGGACTTCGTAAATGCGCCACTTTCCCCTGGCCACTTTGGCGGTGATCTCGGGCTCGAAACCGAAGCGGTTCTCTTCGACGTCGAGGGTCCGTGCCACGTCGCGGCTCATCGCTTTGTAGCACACCTCCATGTCGGTCAAGTTGATGTTGGTGAGCATGTTGCTGAGGATCGTCAGGAGCCGGTTGCCGATCTGGTGCCAGTAGTAGAGCACGCGGTGGGGACCGGAGCTGAGGAAACGGCTGCCGAAAACGACATCGGCGACACCGTCTCGAATCAGCCGGATGAGCGACGGAATCTCGCGCGGATCGTACTCCAAATCTGCATCCTGAACGATGAGAATGTCTCCGGTTGAGTTCTTCATCGCGGTGCGAATGGCGGCGCCTTTCCCCATGTTGACGTCGTGGTGGAAGACCCGAACTTCCGGGTGGGCTCCAGCGAGGCTCTCGGCGACCTCCCGGCTCGCGTCCGTCGAGCGGTCGTCGACGATTACCAGCTCGATTTCGTCGACTCCGTAGTCGACCTCGAGCACCCGCTTCACCAAGGTGGCCAGGGTGTCCTGCTCGTTGTACAGCGGAATCAGGATCGACAGCTTCACGGCTCGTCTCGGACACGAGGATAGCGCACTCGGCCCTGGTGTATCCTCGTCGCCCGTGAGCACGGTCGATGCCTTCCGCGTGCGGTTGCCGGCCTATTTCACCGAGCTGCGCGAGCTGGTGGCCATCGAGACCCCCACCGGCCACGAGGCGAATGCGAGGCGGGCGGCGGCGTGGCTCGGGGAGCGGCTGTCGCTCTTCGGCGAGCTCGAGCAGGAGAATCTCGCCGGCTACGGACCCCTGCTGAGGCTGCGGCGGCCCGGCAGCGGGCCGCGGGTGATGCTGGTCGGGCACCTCGACACGGTGTGGCCGGTCGGCTCGTGGCCGGATCTGTGGCACGAGGCCGACGGCGCCGTCAGCGGGCCCGGCGTCTACGACATGAAGGGCGGCCTGCTGTTCATGGTCGAGCTGCTGCGCTGGCTCGACGGCGCCGGGATCGAGCACCCGAGCCTGGAGATCGTGATCAACCCCGACGAGGAGGTGGGATCCCAGGCCTCGCGGCACCGGATCCGAGAGATCGCCGCCAGCTGCGATGCCGCACTGGTGCTCGAGCCGACCACGCGCGACGGGGTCGTTAAGGTGGCGCGCAAGGGTTCCGGGGAGGTTGTGCTCACCGTGCGCGGCCGCTCGGCGCACCAGGGCGTGGAGCCCGAGCTCGGGGTCAATGCGGTGGTCGAGGCCGCCCACCAGGTGATCCGGCTGCTCGAACTCCAGGACCTCGCCGCCGGGACCACCATCGGCCCCAACGTCATCGCCGCCGGCTCGGCGAGCAACGTGGTGCCCGACCTGGCCCGGGTGGAGATCGACGTCAGGGCGTGGACGGCCGCCGAGCAGCGGCGGCTCGACACCGGGCTCGCGGCCCTGACGCCGGTGCTCGACGGCGCGCGGCTCGAGCTCGGCGGCGGCTGGAACCGCCCGCCCATGGAGGCGACGCCGGCGTCCATGGCCCTGTTCGAGCGCGCCCGGCGGCTTGGCGTCGGCCTCGGGCTCGACCTGCGGGCGGCCCGCTGGGGCGGCTCCTCGGACGGCAACCTGACCGCCGCCGTCGGGACCCCTACCCTGGACGGCCTCGGTCCGGTGGGGGAGGGGTCGCACCAGCGCAGCGAGGCCATCCTGGTCGACGCCGTGCCGTGCCGGATCGCCCTGCTCGCCGAGCTCGTCGCCTCCCTCGTCGAGCTGCCCCGCGCCGTCTGATCGCCGGGCCGACGGCAGAATGCGGGCGAGGATGGCCGCACCACGGTGCGCCGGCCCGTGGCTCTGCCATAATCGTCGGACCGTTCGGGAGGTGACTCATGGCAGACAAGGTCGTCATCATCGGTGCGGTCCGCACCCCCATCGGAGCCATCGGCGGCGGCCTCGCCCCGCTCCAGGCCGAGGATTTGGCGGTCCACGCCATCACGGCGCTGCTCTCGCGAACCGGGGTCGACCCGGCGCTGGTGGAGTACACCTGCATGGGCTGGGTCATGCAGGACCCGCGCTCGCCCAACATGGCCAAGAACGCCGCCGAGAAGGCCGGGGTCCCGAGCTCGTCGCCGGGCACCACCTTCCACGAGAACTGCGCCTCGGGCGGGGCCGCGATCCACAGCCTCGCCCGCCGCATCCTCCTCGACGAGGTCTCCCTCGGCGTCGCCGGCGGCGCCGAGTCCATGTCCAACGTGCCCCGCTACCTCTACGCCGGCCGCCTCAGCAACCAGCTCTACGGCGACATGACCCTGGTCGACGGCCTGTTCGGCGCCCTCACCGACGTCAACGTCGGCACCGGCGAGCTGATGGGCCTGCTCACCGAGCGGCTGGTCGAGCGCTACCAGGTGAGCCGCGCCGAGCAGGACGAGATCGCCTACGCCAGCCACCACAACGCCCTGGCCGCCTGGGACGGGGGCTTCTTCGACGACTACGTGGTGCCGGTGGAGGTGCCCCAGCGCAAGGGCGAGCCGAAGCTGGTGGCCCGGGACGAGGGACCGCGGCCGGTGACCATGGACCAGCTGACCGCGGCCAGGCCCTACTTCAAGCGCGACGGCGGCACCATCACCGCCCTCAACGCCTCGAGCCTCAACGACGCGGCCGCGGTGGTTCTCCTGGCCTCGGCCGAGCGGGCCGCCGAGCTCGGGCTCGAGCCCCTGGCCGAGCTGCGGTCCTGGCACAACGTCGGGGTCGACCGGGCGTACATGGGCGAGGGCGCCTTCAAGGTGGTGCCGCCGCTGCTCGAGCGCGCCCGGGTCGGCTTCGGTGACGTCGACTTCTTCGAGATCAACGAGGCCTTCGCGGCCGTCCTCGGCGGCGCCTTCCACGACCTGCCCGAGCTCGACCGGGAGCGCACCAACCGCTGGGGCTCCGGCATCTCCCTGGGCCACCCCGTCGGCTGCACCGGGGCGCGACAGATCGTCGACATGGTGAACCAGCTGCACCGCCGCGGCGCCCGGCTCGGCGTCACCAGCCGCTGCGTCGGCGGCGGCATCGGCAGCGGCGAGGTCCTGGTCCTGCCCGACTGACCTCGGGCCTCAGAACTGCTGCGGGCCCTCCGGCCACTGCAGGAAATTGCCGTTCGTGAAGACGATGTCCGCGTCGAAGCTGTCCGTGGCGCCGAAGGTCCAGGGCAGGTCGACGACGGCGTCCCAGCCGTAGGAGACGAGGGTGTAGCCGTGGCCGTCCGAGTGGTAGTCGATGGGGGTGCTCCAGCCGTCGAGCTCGTTGTAGTCCCGGATGTAGAGCCGCAGGTGGTCGCCGAGGTCGGCGACCGTGCCGCTGTCGAGCAGCGGGTAGAAGGAGTGGTCGTTCTGGTACAGCTCGACCCCCTCGCTGATCATCCGCAGGTCGGCCATGGTCCGGCTCTGGCGGGAGCGCTGGATCGCCCCGATCAGGTTGGGGATCGCCACCGCCACGATGATGCCGATCACGGCCACCACGATGAGCAGCTCGATGAGGGTGAACCCGCCCTGCCGCGACCGTCGTGCCGACGCCTCCATGCGGGAGAAACTCTAGCAAGGATGATGCCCGCGCCGGCGATGGGTTCCGGTTTTCCCGGTGCCCCATTGCGGTACATCCCACCCGTGTGCTAGATTTCTTTCCCGCCTGGGCGGGCATAACTCAGTGGTAGAGTGTCAGCTTCCCAAGCTGAACGTCGCGGGTTCGAGCCCCGTTGCCCGCTCCAGCCCAGTCACTCCCGGCGGCGAGGTATCTCATGGGTTTCTTCGGACGCGACGAACGCAGCGATGCCAGCAAGCCCTCCTCCGCCGAGCCCCAGCATCGGTCGGGACCGGTGCAGGCCACCGGCGTGTCGGTCACCCTGATCGCCAAGCCGACCCGCTTCGAGGGTGCCATCTCCGGGTCCGGCGAGGTCCGCATCGAGGGCGCCTTCAAGGGCAAGCTCGACGGCTCGTCCCAGGTCGTGGTGGCCCAGGGAGGCGAGGTCGAGGCCGAGCTCCGCGCCGAGCACATCACCGTTGCCGGCCGCGTGCGCGGCGACCTCGTCGCGAGTGTCAAGATCGAGCTCACCCCCTCCGCCGACGTCCAGGGCGACATCACCTCGCCCCGCATCCTGATCCGGGAGGGGGCCACCTTCGAGGGCCAGGTCTTCATGTCCGACACCGGCAACAAGAAGGCCGGCAAGCCCACCGACAAGGCCGCGGACAAGCCCGCCGAAAAAGGCACCGACAGGCCCGCCGACGCGAAGCCTCCCGAGCCCAAGCCCGACTCAAAGTAGCGCCTCCCCGGCCCCGGCTCCTCCCATCGCACCATCGCGTCATCGCAGTTTGAACCGCGAAGAACGCGAAGCATCGCGGTTTGAAACGCGGAGCGCGCGAAGACCCACGAAGGAGCCACCAAGCCATCACATTTTCTGAATGGGGTCGGTGCAAGCTGCAACGACTGAGGCTCCGAGGGTGCGTTGCGATGGTGCGATGGCTTTGAAATGCGATGCTGCGATGGTCTTCGTGGTTTCTTTGCGTTCTTCGCGGTTCAAACTGCGATGGTGCGATGTTCTCTGCGCCTCTGCGCCTCTGCGTTAAATGCGATGATTAGCTCCTCCCGCGCGCTCAGGCGGGCGGGAGAGCGAAAGGTCGTTCGGCGGCGAGCAGCTCGCGGGTGACGGGGTGGGACGGCCGGTCGAGCACCGTGCTGACGTCGCCGGCCTCGACGACCCGGCCCGCGGCCATGACCAGCACCCGGTCGCACAGCCCGCGCACCAGGGCGAGGTCGTGGGAAACCACGAGCACGGTGAGGCCGAGCCGGCGACGCAGGTCGACCAGCAGGTCCGCCACCCGCACCTGGACAGGGGCGTCCAGGGAGGCCAGCGGCTCGTCGAGGATCAGCAGCTCGGGCTGTGAGGCGAGGGCCCGAGCGATGCAGGCCCGCTGACGCTCGCCGCCGCTCAGCGCGGCGGGCCGGCGCCGCGCGAGCTCGGGGTCGAGGCCGACCTGTTCGAGCAGCTCGGCGACCCGCCGCCGCCGCTCGGCGGCCGTGCCGATGCCATTGGCGGCGAGGGGCTCGGCCACCGCGGCGGCGATCCGCATCCGCGGGTCGAGGGACGCCATGGGGTCCTGGAAGACCGGCTGGAAGCGCCGCCGCAGCGGTCGGATCGCCGAGTCGGGCAGGGAGCTGATCTCGTGACCGTCGAAGCGGACCACGCCGGCGTCGGGGCGCTCCAGGGCGAGGAGCAGGCGCGCCAGGGTGGACTTGCCGGCGCCCGAGGCGCCCACCACCGCCACGGCCTCGCCGAGGCCGACCTCGAGGTCGACGCCGTCCACCGCCGGCACCCGCTCTCCCCGGCCCCCGAAGCCCCGGGCCGGGTAGCTGCGGCGCAGGCCGGACGCCTCCAGCAGCGGGCGACCGCTCACGCCGGCGCTCCGTCGGCGGCGGGGTGGGCGTCGAGCCGCCGGCGCGCGGCCTCGACGAGCTGCCGGGTCGCGGGATGGCTCGGGGCGGCGAAGACATCGGCCACCGCTCCCTCCTCGACCACCGCGCCGTCGTCCATGACCAGCACCCGGTGGACCAGGGCCGACACCAGGCCCAGGTCGTGGCTGACCAGCAGCAGGCCGAGGCGGCGCCGGTCGGTGATCTCGACCAGCAGCTCGAGGACCCGCGCCTGGGTCACGACGTCGAGGGCGGTGGTGGGCTCGTCGGCGAGGAGCACCTTCGGCGAGCCGGCCAGGGCCAGGGCGAGCATGACCCGCTGCGCCTGACCGCCGGACAGCTGGTGGGGGTAGGCGGCGAAGATCGGTTGGGGCGGGTCGAGGGCGACCTCCGCGAGCAGCGCCAGGGCCGCACGGCGCCCGTCGCCACCGCCGGCGACGCCGTGGGCACGCAGCGTCTCGGTGAGCTGGAAGCCCACGGTGTAGACCGGGTTGAGGGCCGAGGCAGCCTCCTGCAGCACCAGGCCGATCTGGCCGCCCCGCAGATCGGGCACTTGTGAAGCGTCGCGGCCGGAGACCCTCACCGTCCCGCCGAGCAGCCGGCCGGGGTCGGGCACCAGGCCGAGGACGGCGAGGGTGGTCAGGCTCTTGCCGCAGCCCGAGGGACCCACCAGCCCGACCCGCTCGCCGGCGTGGATCCGGAATGAGACGCCTCGGAGCACGCGCCGGAGGGCCCCGTCCCGGTCGGGGAAACCGACCTCGAGGCCGGCCGCCTCGAGAACCGGCTCAACCGCCATGGCGGGCGAGCTCGGCCACCACCGCGCCCTCGCGCAGGGCCACCTCGAGGGTGGTCACCATCGGCGGGCGCCGCCAGCAGGTCGCCACCCGGTCGCTGCGGTCGAGGAGGCCATCGCCGTCGTCGGCGAGGAGGACGATCCACTGACCGCGGTCGGTGAGCACGTCGCCGGGCCTGACGTCGTCGCCCCAGCGCAGGGCCCGGCCCGAGCGCTCCGGCGGCTCGGTGTTGAGGGCAACGGCGCCCAGGGCGTCGAGGGCGCCGGGCTCGAGCTCCGCGGACCCGGTCAGGGCGACCGCCGCGAAGGCCGCGGACGAGGCCACGAAGCGGCGCTCGACGAGCTCGCTGAAGGTCGAGCCCAGGCCGTCCACGGTGACGAGGTTCCAGTCGCCGTCGGGCGCCGGCCGAGGCTCGAAGCCGGGCAGCCGGAAGAGCTCGCCGACGACCGCTCGAACGGGTGCGGGGAAGGCCGCCCCCAGGTGAAGGGTGGGGTAGTCGGGCGCGGCCACCGCCTCGGGTCCGCGGCTGGCCGCGCTCTGGGCGGGAACCACCGCGTCGGCGCGCTCGGCGACCTCGACCCGGGCGTAGAGCCGAATGGTGCCGCCGGCCACCTTCTCGAGGGCGTCGCCGAGGTTGATCTGGTCGTCGTTGTGCTGCTCGGGTACCGCCGCGGCGAGCAGGCCGCGGCCCATCTCCGGGGCCAGGTAGGTGCGCTGCTCGAGCAGGCGTGCGGCCTCGCCGGGCTCGAGGTCGCCGCCCAGGAAGGCCGACTCGACGGTGAACCAGAAGACCCGCAGCTCGCGGTCCTCCTCGGGCCAGTCGCCGCGCTCGATGTGGGCCACCCGCTCACCGTCGATCTCGAGCTCGGCCACCGGCGCCAGCCACTGCTCGGAGCCGTCGCCGAGGGCCAGGCGCAGGGCGGCCGCGATCTCGACCCCGACGTCGGGCGGGACCTGCCGGACGCCGGTGCGGAAGACCGGGTCGTCCCCGGTGGCGGTGACGATGCGCACCTCCTCCAATACGGGTCTCCTGGCCTCGCCGAGCCGCCACAGGGCCAACGGCACGGCGATCAGCGCCACCAGCACCGCGAACACGATCCACAGCAGGCGGTTGTCCGAGGCCATGGCCGCATTGTAACCAATTCTCAATTATGAATTTTGAATTATGAATTATGAATTGAGCTGCGGCTGAGTTCGGGTCAACTAGAATCGCCCCAATGCGGCCCCTGCGAATTCTCGTGGTGGCGACCAAGTCGCCGTGGCCGCCGGTGGACGGCGGCCGGCTGGTGCTGCTGGCGACGCTCGAGGCCCTGGCCGCGGCGGGCCACCGCCTCGAGCTGGTGGCGCCGTGCCCGGGCTCCGACGCCGACCGAGCCGCCGCGGCGGAGGTCCTCGCCCCGTGCTGCGTGCCGCACCTGGTTGCGGTGGCGCCCCGGTCGCCCATCGTCGCCGCCGCCATCGGCGCCGTGCGCGGGCTGCCGGCCACCGTCGTCCGCCACACCCTGCGGGCGGTCCACGACCGGGTTGCCGAGCTTCTGGCAGGGGGTGGCTTCGACGCGGTCCACGCCGAGCAGCTCCACGCCCTCCCCCAGGCGGCGCCCGCCCTCGATCTCGGCGTGCCGCTGCTGCACCGGGCCCACAACGTCGAGAGCGTGCTCTGGGCCTTCGCCGCCGAGCACCGCCCGTCGCCCCTGCGGAGCCTGCTCGCCCTGGAGGCGCGTCGGGTATCGGCCTTCGAGGTCCGCGCCCTCGACGCGGTGGGCTGCACTGTCGCCCTGACCGAGCTCGACCGCCGGCTGTTCGCCGAGATGGCGCCGGCGGCGCCGGTGCACGTCGTGCCGCCGCCTTTCCCCGCCGAGCTGCCGGCGAACGAGACCCCCCTGGAGGGCGAGCCCGCCCTGGTGACCCTGGTGAGCCCGACCTGGGCGCCGAGCCGGGACGCGGTGCGGCGGCTGGTGGAGGGGAGCTGGCCGGAGGTCCGCTGCCGGCTGCCCGGCGCCGTGCTGCACCTCTTCGGTGGCGGCCGGGATCTGGCGACGGGCCCCGGTGTGGTGCTGCACCCGCCCCCCGCCGACAGCCGGGAGGCCTTTCCGGTGGGGGCGGTGGCCCTCGTGCCCGCCCGCCACCCGACCGGAGTGCCCATGAAGGCCCTGGAGGCCCGGGCCCGCGGCCTGCCACTGGTGGTCGACCCGACGACGGCGGCGGCGCTGGGGGCCACCGACGGGGTCGACGTCGTCGTCGCCGACCCGCCCGACGGCTGGGCGGCCGCCATCGAGCGCCTCGCCGAGGACGGCGAGCTGGCGCGACGGGTGGTGGCCGGCGGCCGTCGCGCGCTCGAAGAGCACCACGACCCGGCCGCCGCGGCCGATCGCCTCGCCAGCGCCTACCGGCTGGCCGCGCGCACGGCGGCGGCCCGCGCCCGCTGACCCGACGGCGGCCGCTGGACCTCGGCACCGCGGCGAAGTGCTAGACTTCGCTCCATGCACGCCACAGCGGTTCCGGTCCTGGTCAATGCAGCTGGCGGTAAGCCGAACGTGATCAGGGAGATTCGCGACCTCGTCGCGCACTCCAACCTGCTGTGGAACCTGGTCCACCGCGACCTGACCGTGCGCTACAAGCGGTCGATCATCGGCTTCTTCTGGACCATGCTCAACCCGCTCCTGCTGATGATCATCCTGACGGTGGTCTTCTCCACCATCTTCCGCTTCGAGGGCATCGACAACTACCCGACCTACTTCCTGTCCGCGTACCTGGTCTTCGGCTTCTTCGCCCAGACCACCAACCAGAGCATGGGGTCGCTGGCGTGGAACGGCTCGCTGATGAAGCAGGTGCGGGTGCCCAAGTCGATCTTCGCCATCGCGACCACGATCTCGGGTCTGGTCAACCTGTGCCTGGCCTACATCCCGCTGTTCGCGATCATGCTCGCCACCGGTGCGCCGATCTGCCGCACCATCGTCTTCCTGCCGATCTCGTTCCTGCTCATCGCCATGTTCACCCTAGGGGTGTCGCTGATGCTGTCGGCGCTGGCGGTCTACTTCGAGGACGTCCAGCACATGTACGCGGTCGCCACGGTCGGCCTGATGTACATGACTCCCATCATCTACCCCATCACTATCGTGCCCTACAAGTGGTTGTGGGTGATCCGGTTCAACCCGCTCACCCACCTGTTCAAGCTCGCCCGCGACCCGGTCTACGGCTGCACCCTGCCCGGAGGCCACGTGATCCTCGCCTCGGTGGCGGCGGCGGTCATCGCCCTGGTGATCGGCTGGGTGGTCTTCCACCGGCTCGCGCGGGGCTTCTACCTGCACCTGTGAGACCATGAGCGATCCAGCCGTCGACTTCCGAGACGTCACCCTGCGGTACCGGATCATGGCCGACCGCGGGATCACCTCCTTCAAGGAGTGGGCGATCCGCAGGCTGACCCATCGCATCCACTTCCTCGACCTGGTGGCGCTGTCGGGCGTCAGCTTCACCCTCGAGCCCGGCCGCGCCCTGGGCGTCATCGGCCACAACGGCGCCGGCAAGTCGACCCTGCTGCGGGTGGCGGCCGGCATCCTCGAGCCGACCCGCGGCGTCGCCATCGTGCGCGGCCGGCAAGCGCCGGTGATCGAGCTCGGTCTCGGCTTCGAGGCCGAGCTGTCGGGCCGGGAGAACATCTTCTTCAACGGCGCCCTGCTCGGGCGGTCGCACCCCGAGATGGAGCGGCGCCTCGACGAGATCGTGGAGTTCGCCGACCTCGCCGACTTCATCGACCAACCGATCCGGACCTACTCCACCGGCATGGTGGCGCGGCTAGCCTTCGCGATCGCGACCACGGTGGACGCCCACATCCTGCTTCTCGACGAGGTCCTGTCGGTGGGGGACGCCTCCTTCCGGCTCAAGTGCCTGCAGCGCCTCGAGGAGTTCCGGGAGGACGGCGTGACCATTCTGCTGGTGTCCCACGACCTGGACACGGTGGCCGCCATGTGCGACGTCGCGCTGTGGCTCGACCGCGGCACGGTCCGCGGCTTCGGGCCCGCCGCCGAGGTGGTCGACCACTACCGGGCGTCGGTGGGGGAGGCTCACCTGGTGGGCGGCGCCATCGAGACCGTCGGCTGAGATGGTCGACCCGATCCTGTCCGTGGTGATCCCCACCAGGAACCGGCACCGGACCCTGATGGCCACCCTGAAGCGCCTCGCGGGTCAGCGCGGGCTCGACGGTCCCTTCGAGGTCATCGTGGCCGACGACGGCTCCGACGACGGCAGCCTCGACCTGCTCCAGGGCGCGGTGGTGGAGAGCTTCGACCTCCGGGTCCTCGCCCTGCCGCCCCGTGGCCCGGCCCACGCCCGCAATCGCGGCGCCGAGTCGGCGCGCGCCCCGCGGGTGCTGCTGCTCGGGGACGACACCCTGCCCGCCCCCGATGCGCTGGCGGCCCACCTCGAGGCCGCGGGGGACCGCGAGGTCGCGATCCAGGGCCGGATCGACTGGGACCCGAAGCAGCCGGTGTCGAGAGCGATGGCCTTCCTGGCGCCGGAGGGGCCCCAGTTCTGGTTCCGCGGGCTCAGCGACGGCGAGCTCGTGCCCTGGGCGCAGGTTCTGGGCTCCAACCTGTCGGCGCCCACCACCTGGCTGCGGGACGAGCCCTTCGACGAGCGCTTCACCGAGGCCTGCGTGGAGGACACCGAGCTCGCGTGGCGATGGTGGAAGCGCGACCGGCGGGTGGAGTGGTCGGAGCGGGCGCTGTGCCACCACCGCCATGCCTACGAGAGCATCGAGCCCTTCCTGGAGCGTCAGGGCCGGGCCGGGCGCTGGGCCCGGTGCGCGATCCGCCTCCACCCGACCATGGCGGGCCGGCTCGCCCTGCAGCCGCTGACGGTGGGCGCCGTCAAGGCGGCGTCGTTCGCCGTGCGCCGGATGTCCGGTCGGGCCCGGCGCCGCGAGGAGCTGTGGGACCTGCAGTGCCGCGCCGCCTACCTGCGCGGCCTGCTCCGCGGCTGAGCCCGC